>PBGQ01000014.1 GCA_002720125.1 Rickettsiales bacterium
GCTCTTTGTCTGCAGTTTTCTCTTTCACAAGTTCTGCATGATAATCCAGTGGGAATTGGTTTAGCAAAATCAAGACCGTCGGCATATATACATCGTTTTGCATATTTGATATCAAACCCCATACCTATAGAAAAAAAAGTTTCAGGGGATCTGTAGTCACCTATTCTTTTACTTACAGTTCTTGCAAAACATACAAAGCTTTTTCCATCAAGCATTTTAGAAAGTTGGATTTTAATTTTCCCAGGGTTTAAAAATGCAGTATAAACATTCCATCGGGGACAGGCTACCGAGTATCTCGGTATTTTTAAACCTGAAATAGAGAATCTTTTTGATACATTGCCAGCAATATCGACCCTCATAAAATGAAAAGGAATACCTTTTTTGTCTTTCCTCTGTAGTGTAGTTAATCTATGACATGCTTGTTCAAAAGATGTATCAAACCGATTAGCAAGAACATCAATATCGTATCTGTATTTTTCTGCTGTTTGCCAAAATTTTTCATATGGCATAAGCAAACTTGAGGCAAAGTAGTTTGCTAATACATTTTTACCTAAGGCTCTAGTATTTTTATCTTCTATTCTATCTTTCATTAGTTGGTGATCAATTTGATCTTTTGCTATGATTAATCCTATTTGATGAGCTAGCATAAACTCTTTACTTTCTCTGTTAAGAGTATTAGAAATTTTTAAAACTTTTTCCTCAGCTATATATTTTTTTGAAAAATTTTCGTCTAATGCATCCTCAGAAAATTTAACATTAATAGAAAATTTGTCATTCAAATAAGAGACCATGCTTTTCAATCTATTACCTAAATTCATATCAATTTGATGATCCACAACAGAAGAGATTTCTTCTAATTTAGGAAAAAAGTTGTTATTAGATTGTAGCATATCTGATATCACATCTGCACTTGATGAGACAGAACCGGCTGTATCTGATATCTCCTGTTTCACTGAAATCATTTGATCAGCTAATAATGCTAGATCTTTTCTATTTTGAGTATATTTATCGTATAAAATTCTAACAGCATCACCAATCCCTGGAGAATTAATTGAAAGATCTTTTACTTCATTATTTTTAAATTCATGTTCATCAAATAAAGTATCACTAAAAATATCCACTAAATCAGAATTGAGTTGCTTATTATAATCAGAGGTTAATTCTGATAGTTCTATGTCAAATAATTTTGCTAAATTAAATAATAATTTTTTGGTAATATTTCTTCTATTGTTTTCTAGTAGATTAATATACGAAACTGATATCCCAAGCTCTGAAGCTAGCTTTTTTTGAGTTATTCTTTTTTCTTTTCGCAGTCTTTTTATGACTAAGCCAATATTTGTTGTAATTTCTTTGTTAATCTCTTTCATATTTACAAGTTTTACATTAAAAATATATAATTTTACAAGTTTTACAATAATTTATTAACAAAAAAAACCTATGTTTTCAAACTATTTTACTTGATTTTTGTAAAAAAGTTTACTAATATAATAATTGAGTTTAGCAAAAAGCACAATTACTCCTCCCTAGTAACGTTCTTATAGTATTTGCTAAACTCTTCTTATTTTGTTATTTTCCAGTTTAAAGTCTTTAATATGAAAAATAATTTTGAAAAAAGTGCTAACTCTGTAGGTAATTTTCTTGTTAGGTCCTTTCATTACCTAGCACTGTTTGCTATAGGTTCTGTAATAGTATGGTCAGCATTTTTTACTTTTATAGATATGACAGAAAAAAGTTCTGCCAGTATAGAAGACATACTTCTTTTATTTATTTATTTAGAATTAGGTGCAGTCGTTGGGATATACTTTAAAACAAATCATATGCCAGTAAGATTTTTGATATATGTAGCTATAACTGCTCTTACAAGAATGCTATTAGAATACCTGAATAAGTGGCATAACAATAGCACTAATGATTTGGGATATGATATAATTATTATTTGTGGTGGAATAGTATTATTGGCAGCTAGCATACTAGTACTTAGATATGCTTCGCATAATTATCCTTCAGACAATAAAAAAACTGACTAGTTTGTTCTTATTTTGTTCTTGTTCTTAGATCTATAAATTACTATAATCATTGTTGGTTATGGACAATTCTGATTTATATAAAATATGGTTTATTATAATGAAAGCCTTGGAGTATGGACCATTAAAAAATGATGTTATGCATTTAGACCAAGTGATTGAAGCTAAAGTCGCACATCATCACATTACTTACAAAGGAGTCAAGTATTATATAAAAATAATTAATAGATCTTGAGGTTTTTAACCACATAGTATACTATATGTTGTATGAAAAAAAATACTATTCAAATATTGACATTTTTTTTTACTATTTCGTTTGCTAGTATTGCATCAGCTGATATGCAAATAATTAAAGAAGGTCAAATAATAGCTAAAAAGCTGTATACTAATGACGAGGTAACACTTGTTGTAAATAACTCCAATAAAACATATGTTTGTTCAATTATAGGAGCAAAAACAACTTGCATATTAAGTAAAAAAGCTAGTTTATTGCAATAATTTCAAAGGCCTATTTTTTAAATTGGTTTCTTAAGGAGTCAAATATATTATCTAACCTATCTGAATTATCGCAATTAGCCTCTAATATTATTCTCTTCTCAACTTTTACAGGTATACTTGAATAATGAAAACCATCATATTTATTATTAGCAGCTAATTGTACTTTACTTGATCTTTTTAGAAACATTTCCGTTTTTCCATCTGCAAATTTTCCTACCTTATTACTAGGCGATGAGATAACCATAAATGCATCATCTACTAATTCGCAATTATTTTTTAGCATGATTTGAACCTTTATTACTTGGTTATTGTATTCTTCTGTTTTTAAGACGTATCTGACTAGCAAGAAAATAGCTAAAAACGAAAATGCCAATAATAATGTATTTTTTATATTTAATTTCAAATGTATATTCTTTTGAAATTATATTAAATTAATAATTATAAGTTTCAATATCTCTTTGTTTTTTTTCACTATCCTTATAAGACTTGGCAATTAAGTTTGCTATAACTTTTCTTTCAGAATAAGTCAAATCTCCTAAAGCCTCATCTAAAGCACACTTGCCAACCTTAAAAGACATAGAGAATTTGGATTGATTTCCTAGCCATGTGTTAAAACTGTTGTCTGCATTGTCGTTGAGTATCTTTACGTCACAAGCAACCCCTAATTTAAAAAATAAAAAAGTTGCTGCGATTAAAAATAAGTTTTTCATTTTAACTCTTTCATGTTGTTGTTAGTATTTTTATATAGCTGTAATTTCAATACGTATCAGCTAGGTTATATAATGTCAGTCTAAAAGTAGATTTAATCCTACAACCATTACTATTACGCTTAATATTTTTTTAAAGTTCACCTTCTCTTTAAAAAAAAAAATATCCGAAAGCAATAGCCAAGATTATACCAATAGATCTTTTGAAAGATTCTAAAACTGGGACTAGATTTATAGTTAATGCAAAGAGTTGGATAATTGAAACTGCAGAACCTATTAAAGCTATAGAAAAAATTAAATATCCTGTTTTCTTTTCAAACATTTTTTTAATACTGACTTTGCTTTTCATTAAAATTAAAGGAAATGCTACTATCCAACCAGCAGATTGCAAAAATCCGTGAAAATATATATCTGTGTAAGATAAGCACTTTTTGTCTAAAACTGGCGTAAGACTCCATATCAGAGAAACCAAAAGCATCAATCTGGCATTTGCATTTCTTATCAAAACTAATGGACTAAAAAATAGATTTCTAATACTCAAACTCTTAGAATAAAGAATTAGCGAACCAACAATTACAACAATTATCCCGATGTAATTAGCTAATGACATTTTTTCTTCTAATATTGAATAAGCATATATTGAAGAAAATAACGGGGTAAAACTAAGCATTGGAATAACTAGACTGATTTCTGAACTTTTAAGTGCCTTTAAAAAACTATAGAAAGCAATCAAACCCATAGCAACCAGCGGTAAGTAATAGAAAAAATATTCTATATTATTTACAATTAAGTCTGAAAATACTAAAGAATAAGAAAATAAAGCTAATTGAGAGGTTATTACGACTAGAAGTATCTCATATTCATTGAAATATTTGAGAGATTTTTTTCTAATTAAGTCAAATAAAGACCATAAAAAACCCATTACTAAAACTGTAAATAATGCCATATAATCAACTTATTAATGAGTAAAATATTATTAGTATTATTATCAATAATAGAGGATAGAAAAGATATAAAATACAACCCTTTTTCATCTTTCAAATATATTTGGTTTGTCTATTATTGTATTTAACCACTGTTCTTTTGGTTCTTCCTTCCATTCTATATTCCTTAAAAACTTTTTTGCCTCCTGGCTTAAAGATTTGGGAAGCTCAAATTCCGCTAATATAGCTAAATTGTATATCCATGCTCTTAAAGTAATCCATGGATTATAGCCTCCTCCTCCCATTACTACAATTTTACTTTCTAGTTCTTTCATTTTTTTTATAACATATACCATTGAATTATTACTTAAATTTAAATCTGAATACTTATCGAATTGCAAACAATCGGCACCCATTTGCAATAAAATAACTTCTGGCCTGTAATCAACAATATAAGGATAAAAAAAATCTTCGTTAAATAATTCTATAAAATCTTCATCATTAAAACCCTTTTTAAGGGGTATGTTTACAACTTTACCTTTTTTATCAAATTCAAAAATATTGTGTTTAGGCCATAAGTTTTCCTGGTGCGTTGAGATGGTCAAAACCTTGCTGTCATCTCTAAAATATTCAATAACTCCATCTCCATAATGTGCATCCATATCAAGATAAAGTATTTTCGAAAATCCAACTCGCTGAAGTTCCAAAATACATATTGCTATATCATTGAGATAACAAAAGCCTGAAGCCTTTTTTTGCTTTGCATGATGTGCTCCAGAACCTGGACTAAAAATCCTGTTATATTTACTTTTAATAAGTTTTGTAGCCAGCAAAAGTGCTCCTGCTGCAGCTGCATGCCTTCTAAACATTTCTTTAAATATAGGATTGTCTGCTGTACCTAAATTATACTTTTTAGCTAATTCTTTTGTTATAAATTGTTTTTCTTCTGTGCTTTTCAATACATGTAAGTAGTCAGCATCATGGAATTTCGATAACTCATCAATTGTTGCCAAATCATTATTGATATAATCTACATTTTTATCAAAATCTAATATTTTTGACAAATCATAAACATTCGTAACTCTATTTATAGTAACAGGATGTTTTTTACCATAGTCTGAACCTCTAAAGATATCATTATATAAAAAAGCCGTTTTCATAATATTCAAATATTAATTATTTTTGAGTTTTAAACTATTAACATTATAATGTAGGAATTTTCATTAAAGAATGTTGTTCCCGTAATCATTATACATAAATAATTACTAAAATTAAAAAGTTAGATTTTGGTTCAAAATATTTTATACAGCAAATTATATTAAAATTCTCATCATAAAGTATTTATTTAGATTGGCATTTAAATTGCATCTAAATTTGCGGAGGTAAATATGTTTAATTTAGAAAAAACTTTGTTGCTTGCTAGAGCTGCATACTATAATGGATACATTAAGGAAGCTATCATACTTTATAAAAATCTATTAAGTTTGCAACCTAATCATATTATAGCAAAAAAGGAACTAAAAAAAATAACTGCCTAGATGTAAAAATTTTTAATGGATGTTGTTTTCAATATATTAATAGATTTAATGATATTGGGAGTTTTGTTGTATACTTATTATGCTAACAGAACATTCTTTATAGTAGGATTGTTAATAATATTGTTATTAGTCTTTATATTTCCAAGTATTTTGATACCTTCTTTCTTATGGGAAAAATTATTAGCTTCTTAAGTAAATTCTTATTTATTTATTTTCTTTATCTCTTTAACCTTGCATCCGCTAATCTTGATGATGCTAGAAACCTCTTTTTGGAGGGAGAATATTTACAGGCGATGGAACTATGTAAAAACATTAATTCAAACGAAGCGTTGATCCTGCAATCTAGAATTTTGTCTATTCATGCATTCTTTTTCAAAAAAGATGCGGAAGCTAAAAATTCATATTTAGAGGCTTATAAAATAGCAAAAAAAGTAATAAATAATGATGATAAAATTTCTGAGGCATATGTAGAAGCAGCGCATGCTCTTGGAAGATATGGTCAAGAAATTGGAATAATCTCTGCAATTTCAAAAGGAATTGCAGAAAAAATAAAAAAATATCTTGATAAGGCTTTATTTATAGAACCTGATGATGTGATTGCAAATTTATCAATGGGTATCTGGCACGCAGAAATTATTTCAAAATCTGGAAAAACTTTTGCAAACTTACTTTATGGTGCTAAAGCCGATGATGCTAGATTATTTTTAAGAAAAGCTTTGCAATTAAACGACCAGCAAATAGGAGTTCTATATGAAGCAGCATATGGATTTAAACTTCTCAAAAAACCAGATGATATCTTACTAAGTAAAAAGCTTATAAAAAAACTACTAACTAAAGATAACTTTTCCCACATGGATAGTTTATATAAAATAAAAGCTAAAAAACTATTAAAAGAATACGATTTTTAATTAATTTTTTTTAAAATGATCCGTTTTACATTGTATGGATATTAAAAAAATACAAAAAAAAAATAAAGATAAATTCTTTTTTGCTAACTCTGATAAAACAAAGTGTTTCAAAAAAAATGAAATCATTTATGAAGTAAATGATAAAATAAGTCAATTATATATTATTTTAGGTGGTGAAGTATTAAGCAAGAAAAAACAACAGAACAAAAAAAACTTCAGAACACTTAAAAAAGGTAGTGTCTTAGGGTTAATGGATACCATCTTAAACAGAAATTATAGCCAGAAAATGATTGCAAAATCAAAGGTTTCTCTAGCCTTAATTGATAAACAAGAAGTTGAAAGTGTTCTTCACTCTAATCCATTTCAATTTTCTCTAATTAAAAGCCTAGCTATAGATGTTGATAAAGAAAGACCTGATACTTGGAGTTAAAAGATGAAAAAAACTTTTTTTCATAAAGAAGTTATTATCAAAAGAGGCTACCTAGCTAAAAGTTTTATTGTAGTTGTAAAAGGTAAAGCTCTAATTTTAGACTCATTAGGAAATAAAATCAAAAAAGAAATTTTTGAGCATCAAAGCTATGGTCTGATAGATATTCTAAAAGAGAATAAGTGGAAGAATACAATTATATCAGAGAATAAGTCAGTAATTTTATTTATTCCCAGGGATATACTAATAAAAAATCTTTTCTATAACAGAACTTTTACCGGCATAACTTTAAATCTATTAAAAATGGCAAGTTAATATTTTTTTGGCAAGTACTTTGCAACTCTTTATTAGAAATAAGGAGATACAATGTCAAATTTAGTAATTAAAAATATTAAAAATAAATTAAAAGAGATGCATCACAGACATTTTGCAGTAGAGATTGGTTTTTATGACTCAAAAAATAGAGTCAGTGAAGAAAAAACAGTACCTCTTGGTAATTATATCTTTGATCCCTTTCCTTCTAAGAATGAAAAAGAAATCATTGAAAGCTTATGTGCCAGACCTTCTAAATAAAATTAAATATTTATAACTTTATTCAACCTCATTAATCTCTTTCTCTCAGCAGATGATGGAATATTGAGCATTTCTCTGTACTTAGCTACAGTTCTTCTAGCTACATTTACTCCCTTCTCTTTAAAAATTAAGGATATTTTTTCATCGCTGTAGGGTTTATTATCTTTCTCAGATTCTATTATACTTTTTAATACAGTTCTTACTGTTTTTGCAGCATGGACTTCATCTTTTTCAGCTAATCCTACAGAACTGCTAAAAAAATCTTTCATTTGAAATAATCCCCAAGGAGTTTGCAACAATTTAGAACGAGTCACTCTACTTACAGTACTCTCATGCATTCCTATTGATTTGGCAACATCTCTTAAAACAAGAGGTTTTAGATGTCCAGGACCATTTTTAAAAAAATCTTTTTGGAGTTTAAGAATTTCAACAGCAACTTTCAGAGTTGTAGAATTTCTTTGTTCTATTGCTCTTAATAACCATTTTGCAGAATTTACTGACTCAGAAACAAACTTTTTGTCTTCTTCTTTTTTATTATTATTTTTTACCTCATTGGCAAAGTTTTCTTCTAATTTGAGAGAAGGCAAAGTGGATTTGTTTAATTCAACCCTCCAACCTTTAGTTGTCTTACTTATCATCACATCAGGAGGTTCAACTCTGAAACTATCATTAGCGAATGACTCTGCTGGCTTTGGATTTAACGCCTTAATATTTTTTATAACCTCAGAAAGTTTTTTTTCATCAATGTTGGCTTTTTTACATAGTTGTTTTATTTCGCCTTTAGCTAATAATTCTAAGTTATTTGTTATTAATTTATATTTTTCATCTAATAAACCTTTTTCTTTTAATTGAATTCGTATGCATTCCCCTAGGTTTCTTGCAAAAACACCACATGGGTCTAGTGTTTGCAGTCTAAGAAGCACTTTTGATGTAAATTCTTTATCTAAATTATGAATGCTACAAAATTCATCCAAGTTAATATTTATCCAACCAGATGGTTCTATAACATCCAAAAATAGCATTGCAATTTTTCTCTCTTCACCCTTAGGTATGTCTAGTAAAATTTGTTCTATTAAATGTTCTCTTAGCGACTTTTTTGGGGCAGCTATCCTATCCTCAAATGAAGACAAGTCTTCGTAAGAAAAGTTATTTTTAGCATTGTAGCTTTCTTCCCATCTATTTCCATCATTAGAGTCATCTTCATTATTGTTATTAAAATCATTCTTTTCTATCTTGTTATTAATTAAACTGTCACCTTTGTTGTTTTCAAGAAATGGATTCTTTTCTATTTCCTCTTCTATATAATTTGATAGTTCTAGATTTGAAAATTGTAACAACTTAATAGCCTGTCTTAATTGTGGAGTCATTACAATTGATTGACTGTGCTTAATATTTATTCTTTGATTTAATTGCATTTTTTTCTCCTTGCTAATGAGATAAACTTGATACTTTATCGATAAGAAATCAAAATTTTAATTTGACAGAAGATATTGTCATATATGTGACTAGAAGAATTTTAGATGAAAGTCTTTATGTTTGTGCTATTTATAAATAAATATGCACGTTTTTAACAAATATGTATTTTTACTTTTTTTTAATTTAGTCAAAATGATGACTCGGTTAAATTGGACTTAAATGATGCAATGCAAAAATTGTTTAGTAATAAGATATTTCCTAATAGCAGTCTTTCTTATAGTAGTTTTTGGTTTAGTTTTTACAGAGAAGACAAAATATTTATCATTCATAAAGCCGGTAAACGTCTCTTATCTAATCCTAGTTGTTGGTTTAATAATATTTGGGATCAAAGTCTTCCAGTATTTTAAAAAATCATTTTTCTTTAACAAATCTTACAAAGTTTGGTATTTCAGGCGTAAATCTTCCAAAAGTATGCCCCGTAAAAAAATTGACTGACCAGTAAAACCTTTTTGACCAACCATTTTTATCTCCAGTCCAGAATGGTTCGTAAGGGGTATTAGGAAAGTATATATCATTTATTTTCGGAATATTACATTTCTTACAAACTATACTTTCTAATTCCTTTCTTGTCGGCAATCTCCAATTTCCTCCTAAATCCTTTTTTGCTATTTTTTTTGCTTGCTGAACTTGTTTCATATTCAGTTTAACAGCTTTTCCTGAACAACTACCATTGTTCCAAATTTGGCCCACGCTGCATCTTAACCAATATATATTATTTTTCAAATCAAGTATTAAGTGATCTTTTTCATATAAATAGTTGTTAGCATTCAGGTTATTTGTAGAAATGTTTAATAAAATAATTATAATTAAATAATATTTTTTTTTTTGTAATTTATGAATAAAATTATTTTTTAATTTAAATGGTCTCATAATTGCAAAAAGTTTAGAATAAATATAATTTGGTTAACCTTGGAGGTCAATAGATATGGATATAGCATCATTAATAGGTTTTTTAGGAGCCATGGGTATGATTGCTGGAGCAATGATATCAGCAGGAGGATTACCAATGTACATAGATGTACCGTCAATGCTAATTGTTTTTGGTGGAACTTTTTTTGCAGTAATGTACAGATGTGAATTACCACAGTTTTTAGGTAGCTTTGGAGTCATGGGGAAAGTTTTCATGCCTGGTAAGAGAAATGTCGAGGAATTAATTACGCGAGTTTCGGAGTTAGCTACAATCGCTAGAAAAGATGGAATGATGGCATTGGAAGGACAAGAAGTTCCTGATAAATTCTTTGAAAAAGGATTACAGATGTTAGTAGATGGAGCTGATGAAGCCAAATTAAACGAACAGCTACAAATTGAATTGGCTTCTATGAAAAAAAGACACGAAACAAACCAAGCAGTTATAGGTTCTTGGATTGATATAGGGCCAGCTATGGGCATGATCGGAACATTAGTAGGACTGGTTGCTATGCTAGGAAACATGGCAGATCCAAAAGCAATAGGACCGGCTATGGCTGTTGCGCTTCTTACTACATTATATGGCGCCATGCTTGCCAATGTTATTTTCTTGCCAATGAAGTTAACTCTTGAACAGAATACTGCAAAAGAAATAGTTTTTAGAGAAATGATTGTTACTGCGCTTAGATCAATTTCAAGAGGAGAGAGTCCAAGAAACATTCAAGATCAATTGCTGGCAAATCTTCCACCTAAGCAACAAGAAAAAATTGAAGCTGAGGCATCAGCAAATGCTTAATAATAGGATATAAAATTATGGCAGTATCTAAAGAAGCTGAAGAGGTTATTGTAGAAGACGAAGAGGAAGAATGCCCAAAATGTCCTCCGGTAGGAGCTCCTGCATGGATGTCTACATTCGCAGATATGGCTACACTTTTAATGGCATTCTTTGTATTAATTCTCTCATTTGCTGAATTTAATGTACCTAAATTTAAGCAAATTAGTGGTAGTCTGAAAAATGCCTTTGGAATACAAAGAGTGATGCCTGTAGTTGAACAACCAAAAGGAACTACTATTTTGAGTTTAAACTTTAGTCCGTCACCTTCGCCTTCAGTACAAGAAACAGTAAGACAAAAGACAACATTAGAAGAAGAACCTGAGATAGAAGTAAAGACAAAGGATAAGGATGCTGACTTTAGTAGTGAAGATAACGAAAAATTAGCTAATGCTGTAAAAGATGCTGTAGCTAGAGGCGATATTGATATTCAAGTTGAGGGCAAAAATGTAGTTTTGAACTTCTCACCTACAAAAGATGATAAGAAAAATCTTCCTGAGCTTTTACAAGAAACACTTGATGCAATAGAAAAAGCTAAGTCTGCAGCTGGTAAATCTGAAAAAGATGTATTAGTAGGTGGGTTAGAAAATAAATTAAAAGAATTAGAAAAGGCTGCAAACCAAGCTCAAGATGCACTCAATAAGGAAAACAAAGAAAAAGAACAATTTAAAGAAGCCAAGGATAAAGCAGAAATTGCTGAAGATGAATTAAAAGTAGCACTTAAGCAAGAGATAGGTCAGGGTTTAGTGAATGTTGAAACTGTAGAGGATAAAGTAATAGTCACTGTAGGAGCCGGCGGTGCTTTTCCCTCTGGCACTGCAGACCTTACTCAAGCAGCAAGAAACATAATTTCAAATATTGCTAAAGTAAATGAGAAAGGTAAAAGTACCATAAAGGTAACTGGTCATACAGATGATGTTCCATTNCTATTCGGATCACAATATAGAGATAATTGGGATTTGGCTGCTGCAAGAGCTGCCTCAGTTGTGCANAACTTAGAAGAAAGTCAAAAAATTTCTTCAAGTAGATTAATNGCAACAAGNAAAGGTGAGACACAACCCATTGCTAGCAATCAAACTAGTGCAGGCAGAAGCAAAAACAGAAGAATTGAAATTGAAATAAACTATGGAAAATAAATATGATATTTTAAAGCATCAAGCAACAGGATGGGATCACTACAGACCTAGAGAAAAGAATTTAAATCAAACAAAAAAAGTGCAAAAAATTAAGGAAAATAAATTATTTTCTTGGATAATGAAAACTATAAATCCAATAAATCACATACCAGTTATAGGAACTATTAAAAATATTAATGCTAAGGCAGAAAAGTCGCTTGATATTGTACAATCAGCCATTGGTGGTATTATTTATGGAGGACCATATGGATTTCTTAAAGGTATAGGTGGCTGGATAGCGGGGAAGATATTCACAAAAGATAAAACAGTAACTGAGAAATTAGATAATAAATCGAATGACTTACAAAAAAATTCCTTAAAAAGGAAAAATCCTGAAGGCAGAAACAAAAATTTAATAAAATCAGAAAGTTTGCCTAGTAGATACAAACACCCAAGACAAATTAATTTATCAAGTAATCAATTTAATTTTGAGGTTAGTAGTAAAAATTATTTGATAAATGAAAAGTTTTCTATTTTATACAAAGCTGATAAAGTAATGAAAACATATGCTTTCAAAAGCAATAATATCAAAAATAAAATTGATATTTCAGCATGAAGACTTTTAGAGGAAACTGTCACTGTAAAGACGTAGCCTTTACAATAGAATGCCATGCAGAAGTAGACATAATAAAATGCAATTGTTCTATTTGCTTTCCTCTTGATTTTGTCCATTTGATAATCCCTCATAAAAATTTTAAACTTCTGACTAATAATTCTTGTTTAAAAGAGTATGTATTTGAAACTAAGTCTGCTTCACACTATTTTTGTAAAAATTGTGGCATAAAAAGCTTTTATCAACCCAGATCACATCCAGACTGTTATAGTATAAATTATAGATCTTTACACAAACCTCCCAAAATAAGGAAAACGATAAACTTTAATGGAAAATTCTTTGAAAAAGGTCTTCAGGAATTAAATAAAATTACATGATATTTTAAATGACCTTGCCAAAAAATATTATATAATAAAATAATAATTTTTTGGTCGTTTTAATGTTTATGGATAAAAGAATAATTATATCAGGTGCCAATGGTTTTATTGGTTCAAATATTATTTTTGAATTGCTTGCTAGTAGCACCCCTGTAACTGCAATAGTACAAAGAACATCTAATACTGAAAATCTAAAAAGAATAAAATGTTACAATATACTAAGCACTGATAATTATCTTGATCCAGCAATTATTAGAAAACTTTCTATAAGTAAACCCGAGCATTTTATACATTGTGCATGGAACGATAATCATATTAAAAACACACAGAATCTAATCCAAGCAATTGAGTTGGCAAAAATTTTAAAATGTAAAACCTTTATTACTTTAGGAACTTACCAAGAGTATGGTTATGAAAAAAAAGAAATCCCTGAAAGCCTCGTATGTAACCCAAAGACAAGTTTTGGAAAAATAAAGTTTTCCTATTATCTGCTTTGTAAAAGTATATGTGATGATATAGAAATGAAGCATTGTCATGTCAGATTATCGCAACCTTATTCAGTCAAAGATAATGATGAATTTTATTATACAAAAATTATAAAGACTTTATCTAGGGGAGACAAACCTTTTTTAGAAAACCCTTTTGATGCCAAAGATTATATTCATGCATCCGATATAGCTAGGGGTATCATTGCTTTAATGAAAAATAATTGTGAAGGAACTTTCAACCTAGGGTTTGGAGAAGCCATTCAAAACAAAGTTTTACTAAATATGATATACGAAGAGTTTAATAAGAATATCAGATATGATATAGATAAAGATGAAGAAAAGAAAAAAAGTGTATGCTTTTCACTAGACAATAAAAAAATTTACACTGCTACTAGCTGGAAACCCTCAATTTCAATTTGGGACGGTATATCGATGCTGGTAAATGAGAATAAGTTTAATTCAAAAGCAAGTCTAACAGAATTTACTAATAGAATTAGAAAGTTATATAAATAGCTAATTAATTGTTTTTTTTTTTTTTTTTCATTATTATGTATTTAAATATCAATTTGATAAACATAGGAGGTTAGTTGTCCAAAAAATTCTGTCCAGATTGGCTTTTTAACTTAGCTGTTGCTAGAACAGCATATGAGTTTATAATTTCAGAATTACCTATTCGGTCGTATGCAAAAAAATATTCCTCCTCTCTTTCAGAAATATATGAGGAAATTAAATTTGAGGAGATAGAAAATGAGGCAGAATTACTTTTAAGGTTTTTGGTTGAAATTAATGCTGAAAAGTCTGATGAATTACTCAATAACTATGTTTATTTTTGTTTAAAGTTTGTTCATAATGGGCAAAAAAGAAAAATGAAAGGAATATTTGGTTCAGCCTTTGATGGTATTAAAGAGAAAAAATATATAGAAAAAAATACTTTAAAAGCATTTAGAGCTTACGTCTTTGGAATGAGGTCTGGCGTCTCAGAGAAACCTTCTGCGGGATGGGATATTACTGAGGAAGAAGAAATCGATTTTTTAAAAGAAATTATTCTTAAAGAAGCTAATATTGCTGATGCCGTTTAAATATTATCTAATAAACTGAAATAAGTTTAAGTCAGAAATTTTTACAAAAGCCTGCTGAGAAGCTTGCAAACTGGTAATCTGTGTCTGTAATTTAGTTACTAGTTCAGCAAGATCAGCTTCTGAAATATCTGACATATCTTTCTCAACAGCAATTTTTCTTTCTGCTAAAAGTTCTTGTTGTCTACTTAAAGAAGAAGTTCTAGCTCCTAATACTGCTCTCTGATTTGCAATATGTTCTTGGACAGCTTTAATATCATCTAATCTATTTTGTACACTTTGATTTTTGTCATATAATCTTTGCTCTTTAGCTAATGTGTTTCCACTGCCATCCACTGCATTGAAAGTAAAAAAAGATTTTGGAGTCTTCTCAGCAGTTACAATGCCTTCTATTTCAAGATCTGAAATTGTTATCGGTCCATTTGCTGANTCTTCNAGTGTNATTGTTGACCCAGATTGTGTAGCAGNGATAGTTAANCCAGCCGAATTAATTGCAGTTACTATTCCTGAGATATCAGAACCTGGNAAATCAACTGATATNTTTGCAGAACCAGAGCTATCTTTCAATGTAAATTGAAAATTGCCAGGATTTCCATTTTCAACTNTAAGGGTTGCTCTGCCAACTGCTTTTGCTTCTACAACGCTTTCATTAGCAGTTCTAGTTGAAAATATTACATCCTCTATTACNTCAAACATAGGTGATATTCGTTCTCCATTGAGAACGGACATAAAAACACTTCCACCATCTAGAGTTGTTCCTACGTTTCTAGTTTCTGAGACTGCTACTGAATTTGTACCTCTATCTCCTACATAGGATATTCTTCCCGTATCGTCTTTCTCAAATGGAGGATTCTTTGTATGATAGCCACCAAAGATATNTGCNCCAGAACTATCTACAGCATTAGCAATGGAAAACATTTCTTCTTTCATTTCATCTAGTTCTATTGCCAAGGCCTCTCTATCAGCTGCTCCAAGAGTATCATTAGCTGCTTGTATTGCTAGTTCACTTGCCCTAATCATAACACTAGAAACTGAACTCAATGAGACATCTGCAATATTTAAACGATTAATTGCATTGTCTGCATTTTTTGAATATTGATTAAATTTATCTTTTATAACCTTCAGCGCTGATAACTCAACAGCAGCAACAGGATCATCTGAAGCCTGTATAAATTTTTTCCCGGAAGATATCTTTGCTTGCAAACTTTGTATTTCTTCATTTAATTTAGAAAAAGTTTTTACTTGTTGTTGATTAAAAAGCTTTGTACTAATTTTCATTAATTTAATCCTATTTAAATCCTATCTATTAAAGTATCAAAAAGGTCTCTTGCTGTTTGCAAAACTCGTGCCGATGCCTGATAAGCTTGCTGATATTCAATTAATTGTGCTGCTTCATCATCCATATTTACTCCACTTAATTCAGATTGTGCATTAGCTGANGCATCTCTAATCATTTCTGCAGATTGTAAATTTAATTCAGAACTTTGAACTGTAGCTCCAACNGATGCTACAATTTCAGAAAAAGTATTTTGAAAGTTTCCTTTTCCTTCACTTGAGAATGCATCATTTTGTAATTTCAAAATATTGTGCATATTTCTCCCATCACCAACTCCTCCTATATTATCTGAAATTATAAAGCTATCATTTATTTTTGCNGTACCAGATAATTTAAGATTATAACCTCCTACTTTAAACCTTCCTGTCTCTGTTAANGTTCTTTCTGCTATGTTATGTCCNGAGTCAGTGTCTATAATGTGAATAAGTTTATCATTAGACTCATCAACGGTGAACGTAAGGTTTTGTCCCAAATCCTTTTCTATTATTTCTCTTTTTTCAAATGAAGCTGAAATTCTTCTTGCNGTNCCTCCACCTTTTAAAACAATAATCAATTCTTCAGGCGGTAAATTTTTTAAAGAAACAGCCTCTCCAACAATACTTTTATTTATTCCTGATGTAAAGCCAACTGTTACTGGTTCTCCATTGCCACTTGATATAACTATCTTTTCATTTTTTAAAGTTATATTATAAGGATGAACTTTAATTCCAAATTTTTCATTGTTAGTAGCATCAGAGATGAAAGAAATCTCATGCAATGGAGATGTATCTAGTTTTCTAGTAATTGATATATTTTTATCAGTTGAATTCCATTCAAAATTAATATCATTTAGAAATGTTTGTCTCTTACTTCCTGCCCCACTAGCATCATATAAATCAAAAGAATAATCATTTTCTGCCCCACCATTTGAAGAAGTTAATTTCAAATTACCTTCAATAGCTGAGTCTACTGAGGTAACGGTCACATCTTGTGAAGAAGTTCCATTTGAAATTATTTTATAGGCTGTTCCAGTCCATTTCACTTCAACGCTTTTACCAGCTCCAGAAAGATTTGAGTCAGCATTTATTGCCGTTTGTAGAGCTAATGCAATATCACCATTAGATGTATAAGTTGCGTCTGGGAGTGTAATGGTTCCAGAATCAGTTCCGTCTACAGCTAATTGAAAAGTATTTCCACTAGAAGCAACAACTAAGTTTGAGCTACCGTTAACGACAGTAGCACTTCCTCCCATCCAAGCCGCATCAGTATATTTTACTCTATATCTACTACTATCCGTGACAATACCTCCATTTGCAGAGGTAAACTTTAAATGCGTTTCTAATGAAGTAGAAACAGATGTTATTCCTATGCTTGCATTTAAGGTAGATGACTTAGAAACAATTTGATATTTGCTTCCATTCCATAATACACTGACGCTTTTACCTGCTGATACTAATGTAGAGTCATCGTTAATAGCTTCTTCAAGTTCATTAGCTATTGCTGTATTAGAAGTATAAGTACCTGTTGGCATAGTAATAGTTCCAGATGAAACATCATCTACAGTAATTTGTAAGGTATTAGTTCCAGAGATTGAAAGAGAGGAAGAAGAACTTAATTCAGTAACAATCCCACTTTGATATGATCCTGTCTTAATATCAACATCAAAAAATTCTCTGTTAGTTGGATTATTTGTAACCGCCTTTCCTTCTATATTTTTTATAGCTTCATCTAAACCTAATAATGTCTTTGATGCTGTATTTTCAGAATTAACAGGAAAAGTTATTTGACTAGCAGACACAGAACCTTCTCCCACTATTCCAAATTGATAACCATTAATTGAAGTAGTTGCTCCATTGCCAATACTGAGCTTTAAATTGCTTTCTATCGTGCTATCAATAGATGTAATTGCAGCACTTGCAATTGTAGTATCTGATATACTGTAAGTTTGCTTTCCAGTATTAGAAACTATTTCATAATTTGTACCAGTCCACTTTACGCTTACNGTTTTACTNTTATTACTNAGNGTTGCGTCAGAATTTATTGCAGTTTCTAAAGCAGAAGCAACTGCAGTATTCGAAGAATAAGTCGCAGCTGGCAAAGTAATAGTTCCAGAACTAGTTCCATCAACAGAAATCTGAAAAGTATTACCACTTGAAACCACCATTGTATTAGATGATGTAATCTCATCTGTATTAGCTCCACTCCATCCTGATACAGGAGTATAAAATGCTTTAATTCTTCCTTCTTCTCCACCTACTACATTTACTGTCTTACCTAGAGTTTCTAAATTATATGATTGTTCCTCAAACTCTAAACTTAATTTAGTACCATCAGGAGGTAAAGTATTTATTACATTTCCTACTATTCTTATGTCAGGACTGTCAGTTCTAAAAGCTTCTAAGTGTGCTTTATGAATTGCTAAATCAGTATTAGGTATCAAATTTTCTGTATTTACCGTAGAAGTAAAAGATGAACTTGAGTTAATTTGTGGTAAATTAAAACTATATTTTGAAATTGCCTTTGTAGCATATGAACCATCATTTGCTGCTATTGAATTATCAGCACTTCCATAACTAATGCTATTTAATGTTAAAGTTTCCCCTGTTTCTGACCATGTCCAACTTGCTCTACCATTGTCAAAACCTTTAATAGTTGCATCTCCATTTAAAATAGAACTTCCATCTGTACTTGTTAGAGAAAAATCCACTGCAGACTGTAATTTTATTGTCCCGGTAAAAACAGCAGAATTTATTGAAGAATCTGAACCTATAGAAATAGAAGATGTCGTACTCTGATAGTTTTGATCTAAAACTGTAGCCGTAGTATTAGCGGGTGAAACAAAATCTGAAATTTTAATATCCTCAGCATCTTCATTCTCTAATAAAAATCTTTTTTTATCACTAAATAGTTTTGCTTTTACACCGGTAATTTCTGATATTTTATTTATTTCTGTAACTATATTAGTTAAATCATCCGGAAGAACAGTTGCAGAAACTGAAACTGCATCATTTAGCCCTGCTGAAAGTGACATTGATACTGTACCACTAACTGTAACATCAATTGGATCTATAAGCACTCTTGTTATAGCTTCAGCAGATATACCTGTTTGTGCGGCATTCTTATTAAAATCTTTTAAAGTGAAAGCTGATGAAGAACTAACAGGTATTGTTAAAGTTTTATCAATTACGCCGTCATCAAATGTATCTACACTCAAGGTTTGAGCAATTACTGGATTTGAACTTCTTGAAGCAGAATGACCTGTAAAAAGCGTAAAATCAGACTCTACTGACTGACGGTTTAAATCAATATTTCTGTAATCTTTATTTATATACTCAGCATTATATACAGCATCTTGGGTAAATCCATTATTTTTGTTTATAAGAGCAGAGTACTCTTCCAATTTAAGTGGCGTTCCTGCAATATGCCTACCTTCCCTGGTAAAAATATTTATATTAGAAGCCTGTAACTCGCTAGCTGTTGGATTTTTTATAATACTATTAATAGTTCCCGAAGATCTAGTTGAAATACTTGAAGATGTAAAGTTTTGATCATTGCTTGCAATTGTTAACTTACCATCGGCTCCTGAAGCAATTAGTCCGTAACTTGAAAAAGAAAAGCTTGTACCTCCTGGAGAAACTTCTGAATTTAGAACATCTGCTAAATCTTTTACTGATAAGACTGGATTCCCTTTGTCGTCACTATCAAAGTTGATTTCTATACTATTACCATTAGCTAAAGTTAAATCAAAAGAATTTATCGTTTTTGCTTGATCATCATTTATCACATATGTTGCTAGGGGTTGAAGGCTAAAAGACCTTAGTTCTATTTCTTTAATATTTTTTCCTATTGTAGCTATAGCACCATCCTTTAAAAAGCTTGTTGCTAATAAAGGAGTGTCAGAATTTGTAAAAATATCTTCAACTTTTGTGATTCCGATATCATCTTCCTTATAGCTTCCTACAATATTTAGTTCCCCTGTACCTAAGTTGCTTGTATTGCTCTCTGCTAATTTGAATGCAGAGGCAGCAAATTCATTTCCACTTTTTAGGTTAAANCTTAAACTACCTGCTAAATCTTTATTNGAAACTATTGTAAAACTATCACCTGATTTTGCATCACCTCCTACTAAAGTAATTTCTAAACTTCCAGCTGTAAAATTNTTTCCTCTATAAATCTTATTATTGTTATCTTTCCAAAAGTTNCCATTATATGTGAACCTTAGATCATCTTTTAAGTTAACGACTGAAGAAATTTGGTCTATTTTTACATCTAATGTGGAGTCTGCTAGTAAATTTTTTTCTATTTTTGGCAAACCTACTAGAAACATATCATTTCCAATTTTACCAGTTAAATCTTTACCANTCTTTTGAGCTTCATTAAAATCTTTTGCAATACTATGAGCTAAATCATCAATTTGTCCTCTAATCTCCTGTAAATAAGCGTAATAATTTACTGAACCTGCTAATTTTCCGCCACTTATCTGAGTTGTCGCAACGTCCTTAGACCCCTCAGAAAGAAATAAACTAATACTATTGACAGTAGTTTCAAAAGCATATCTAAAATCTGAATTACTAGTTACTTTTCCCTTCAACTTAATAGCTTTACTTGGTGAAACCAAGTTTGGTCCCTGCCCAGAATTTCCAAGTTTAATAGTAACGTCGCCTCTTTCTCCATAGTCTGAAGTATATTCAATTTCTTTAGATAGTTCCTCCATCAGAAGGTCTCTTGTGTCTAGAAGATCATTTGCTGAAGTTGTAGCACCTGAGCTTTTTAATTTTGCATTTACATCCGCAATCTGTGAAGCAAGAATATTAATATTATCAATTGAAATCTTAGCCTGAGTAAATGCACCATCTTGGGCAGACGATAATCTGTTAGCATAGTCTTTAAATGCATTAGCTAGGTCTTTTCCTGACTCAAAGGCAACTACTCGTGGAGCACTATCTTCAGGAGATGNAGCAACTTCTTGCAGACTATTAAAAAATTTTCCTATGTAAGTACTCAAATCACTATTTGTTGGCAGTAAAATATTCTCTAATAATGCTACTTCTTGAGAAAACTGTCCAATCTGCTCGAAAGAAGAATGAGCGGTTCTTAGTCTTTCACTTACATAAGCGTTAAATGATCTTCTAATTTCATCAACTCTTACTCCTAAACCAGTTTGGTCTGATACGTCTGTAACTCCACCCTGAATACCTCCTAGCTCTTCCAGAGCTACATCTCTTTTTGAATAACCATCTGTATTTACATTAGCAATATTCTGTCCGGTTACAGCTAAGGCTTGTCTGTATGCCTGAATACCACTTTTAGCTATTTCAAAAAGACTACCCATTTTAAAAGTTACTCAATATTTTTATTTATCAAATTTTTGTTGATGGAATTCTTCGTAGAGAACTGTTTCATCAAAGCCTCTGCTATTCCGAAATTATGTTTTTTTGCTAATATTTTTGCTCGCTCTTGATTAAGTATCGAGGTGTAGGTTTCTTCAGCATCACTAGTCAAAATTGTTTTTGCTAGTTTTGCTGAAGTTGCTCTTTTAAGCATTTCATTTATAAAAAGAGACTCGAATTCCTCGGCAACTTCCTTTAATCCTTTATCTTTATTATTATCTTTTGAATTACTTAATATTGTTTTAAGGTCAAAAGCTTTTGTAATTTTTGAAATATTATCCATAATTTTCTAAATTATAATCAATTCTGCTCTTAAGGAGCCGGCCTCTCTTAATGCTTCGAGTATAGCGACTAAGTCAGAAGAGCTTGCACCAACTTCATTAATCGCATCTACTATTTCTGAAAGTGATGTTCCTGTATCAAAAACGAAAGCTTTGGCATTTTGTTCCTCTACTCCTATTTGTGTATCTTGTGCAGTTGTAGCTGCAGTACCAGCAACAGTGGAATTGGCATTTTGCATTGCACCTTGGGCTTCACTAACTACTGCTGTATCCTCTTGNANACTTACAGTTAATTTTCCNTGAGTTACTGCAGTTGGAGTTACTTTTACATCTCCTCCAATTACTATTGTTCCAGTTCTAGCATTTACTACTACTTTAGCTTTAGGTCTTGCTGGCTCTACTTCAATATTTTCTAACAAACTTACAAAAGAAACTTTTTGTCCTGGGTCTTCAGGTGATCTTACTCGAATTGAAGTAGAGTCTAGTGGGACAGCAACATCAGGTCCAAAAATTTCATTGATTTTTTCTGCTATTATATTAGCTGTGCTAAAATCTCCCTGATTAAGATTTAGAACTAGATTATTTGATTTGATAAAAGGTGATTCAACCATTTTTTCAACTGTTGCTCCCTTCGGTATCCTACCTACTGTTGGAATATTTACAGACACACTTGATCCATCTGCTCCTTCTACTCCTAAACCTCCAACCGCTAAATTACCTTGGGCAATAGCATATAAATTTCCATCAGCACCTTTTAAAGGTGTCATTAGAAGTGTACCTCCTCTCAAAGACTTTGCTTTTCCTATTGCAGAAACCGTTACATCTAGGGTTTGTCCAGGCTTAGAAAATGCAGCTAAATCAGCTGTAACCATAACTGCTGCAGCATTTTTAGCCGTTAAATCACTTGTACTTACTACAATATCAAATTGAGAAATTAGTGACTGAATGCTTTGCAAGGTTAAATTAGTTGTGCTATCGCCAGTTCCATTTAAACCAATAACAATACCGTATCCTAAAAGTTGNTTGTTTCTNATACCTGCAATNGAAACTANATCTTTNAGTCTATCTGCTAATAACTCTTTTGANGAAAAGAATAGTAATAATAAGATTAACGTTATATTTTTTTTCATAATATCCTTTAAAATGGTGTTACCTGTCTAAAAATTTTGCTAAGCCATCCAGGCTGTTGCGAGTCTGCATATACCCCAGCATTAGTATAGGTTATTTTTGCATCTGCAATGCTAGATGAAGAAATAGTATTAGTAGCCGATATATCTTCAGGTCTTATAATTCCGCTTATTCTTAAATATTCGCTTCCATCATTTAAAATTAACTTTTTTTGCCCCTTAATCTCTAGATTACCATTAGGAAAAACTCTTATAACAGTTACTGTCATACTTCCAGACAATGTATTGCTTTGTGCTGCAGTACCTGAACCTGCAAATGATTGAGCTGCTCCGGCTGCTACATCTGCGTTAGTTAACGTATCCGTACCTTTTCCACCATTTAATATACTTGTTCCTAAGTTAACCGCAGGGTTTTGTCGAAATAACAGAGGAGGTAGTGTTACTCCAAAAGTATCAGTTTTAGATGTATTATTTGTGGTAGATTTACTTGCGCTCACCGACTCATTTAATGTTACTGTTAAAATATCTCCTACTATCTTGGCTCGTCTGTCGCTAGCGAAAAAACCTGAACTTGTACTATTGTATATAGAGCCATCTACTACATTATTATCTTCTTTGTATTCAATCTCCTGAGAAATAGGAATAAACTCTTCAGCTTTTTTGTTTTCTATGTAAGTCGAACAACCCGACAAAAAAAGAAGTATAAAAATAAGAATAAAATTAAACATAATTTTATTACAAATTATTGGAAATAAATCTTAACATTTCATCAACGGAAGAAATCGCCTTAGAATTTACTTCATAAGCTCTTTGTGTTTCAATCATATCTACTAACTCTTTTACAACACTAACATTAGAACTCTCTAAAGCTCCTTGAACTATTTTACCAAAACTTCCTTCTAGAGGGTTTGCTATGATAGGTTCCCCACTAGCAGGCGTTTCAACAAAAAAACTTTCNCCTATAGGTTGNAGACCGTTTCTATTCTGAAATTCTGCGAATTCAATCTGTCCTACTTCTTCTTGCTCAACTGCTCCTGGTAGTTGAACTGAAACTACTCCGTCAGAAGATACNTTTATTTCTTGGGCATCTTCAGGAATAACAACTTCTGGTTGAATTATAAAACCACTAGAAGTAGTTAAAGCACCTTCATTATTTCTGGAAAAAGTACCATTTCTAGTAAAACCTATTCTTCCATCAGGTAATAAAACTTGAAAGAAACCACTACCATCTATGGCTAAGTCTAATGCATTATCAGTAGAAACAATACTACCTTGACTAAATAATTTATCAGCATTAACAATTCTCACGCCTGTACCTACTGAAAAAGCAGAAGTTAAATTTGTATCTGCAGAAGTTTGTTCACCACTACTTCTTAAAACTTGATATAAAAGAGTTTCAAAGTTTACTCTTTCCCTTTTAAAACCTGTAGTATTAACGTTTGCCAGATTATTAGCAATAACTTGCATTCTTCTTTGTTGCGCATTTAAACCCGTTTTCGCAACATGCATTGAATTTGTTCCCATAGTGGTTACCTCCTAGAAATAATTTTTTAATTATATTCTGCAAGTAATATGCCAATGATTTTTATTATGAATTAAATTAAGAAGGTATTCTCATGAGACTTGCTCCACCCTCATCCATTTCTTTAGCCAGGTTTATAAAT
Organism: Rickettsiales bacterium; assembly: GCA_002720125.1. GTDB lineage: Bacteria > Pseudomonadota > Alphaproteobacteria > TMED109 > TMED109. Next base: position 24,259 of record PBGQ01000014.1, read on the forward strand.
TTTACATGCGTCTCATAATTTCTTTGATGCTCTAGTGTTAAAATTAGCTCTTCTACTGAATTCACATTAGATTTCTCTAGATATTTATTCATCAAAACAACATCTTGTAATGGATTAATTGCTTGTACTTCTGCCTCACCCTCTGCATTATTATTTTGTCTAGGTCTAATAAATCCGCTCTCATCTTTTTCTAGTTCTAATTCCGTGGCAGATGTAGTACCTATATTCGCAACCAATTGTAATGGTGCATCAACAGGTGCCTCTAAAGGTCTAATATTAATTGCACCATTACCAGCTATTTCAATTTCCCTGAATGGAGGAATGATGATTGGTTGCAAATCTTCTCCTAATATTATACTTCCTTCTCCATTCATTAACTGACCATTTTGGTCTATTTTTAGATCGCCTCTTCTACTTAAAGCTACATCTCCTTCATTTGGCTGGATTATAAAGTAACCTTCTCCATTAATAGCAACATCAAGAGGATTTTCTGTTGACTCTAAGTTTCCTTGAGCTTCAGAAAAAGTACCTATTTGTCTTGTTGCAAAAACTCTTGTATTAAGAGAATTTTCTCCATTTAAGTAAGCTGTTCCAAATTCGGAACTAGCATCTTTTCTATAGCCTACTACATTTGCATTAGCAATATTTTGAGAGGTAATTTGTTGATTTTGTAAAATCATTTTTAGGCTGTTTAAAGCCGTATGTATCATTCTATCCATTTACTAAATCCTAATTATCATATTGCTTCTATATTAACTTCTTATATTGATTATTGCTTGAGTGATAGTAGAGTTTGTTTCAATAGATTTCGCATTGGCTTGAAAGTTTCTTTGTGCTGTAATCAAACTCACTAATTCTTCAGTAATATCTACATTTGATCTTTCTAATGAACCTGAGAGTATTGTACCAAATCCGTCAGCACCAGCCTCTCCTACAATCGCTGTTCCAGAAACAGATGTTTCAACATAAGTTGCATTTCCTATTTGCTTTAATCCATTTTGGTTATTAAAGTTAGCAATAACCAATCTTCCTAAAGCCACGTTATCTCCATTTGTATAGTTAGCTCTTACCAGTCCTGATGCATCAATATCCAAGCCATCTAACCTTCCTACAGTTTGACCATCTTGAGATACAGATGTAACAGAAAATGGTGATGCTAATTGAGTTGAGTCAGCAAAACTAAGATCTAGATCTATTGAAAGTGCATCTTTTCCTGTTGCCACATTAGCAGGAAAATCTCCTTTATATTCAACTGTTTGCGTTGGACTGACCAAAGTTCCTTTAGTGTCAAATGTCAATTCTCCTGGCTTAAGAAATACTCTTGTATAAGCTTTAACGGTTGCATCATTTGGGTCAAACATATCTTCAGGTGCTACAGTTACAATTTCTGTATCTGAATTTACATAAGCATTTTTACCATCTATTTGTGCAGCAGAAGAAGGTAAATCAAAAATTACAGGAGTTGACCCAGAGGCCACATCCAAATCATCTAACCCTAATCTTGCAGCTCCTGAAACAAACATTTGACTTTTAGGTCCTGTTGTTCCTGTGGTAAAAGTTAATCTATTCTCTGATAAATCATAAGCTACTTTTACACCATTTACGCTCTTTCCTGTTGTGCTCTCCATCTGATTTATTCTAAGCTGTAATGCTGCTGCTAAAGTAGTTCCTGTATATGTTCCTTCTGGAACAACAACAGGAGAACTTACTCCATCAACATTCATTAAAAAAACATTCTCTTGAGTACTTGATGATAAAAAGAATTCTTTAGAAAGATCTTCATTTGATGTTTTTCCATTTAGTATTGCAGGTTTAGAAGCTAATCCTCTAGCACTTCCAGAAGCAGTTGTTGAAACAGCCGTTGTTGAACCTAAACCTAACAAGGCATTACTACCTCCAATACCTGCTTCATTAGCTGTTGCAACACCTGCAGAAATAGCTAACCTTCCTATTTCGATATTTGAAGCTGTAGTTGTTTCTGTAACACCGACTGCTCCATCAGCAAGTATCTTTTCTCCAGTAGTTGCACTATTTATTGTAAATTTATTTAGGTTTGAATTNTAAGAAACATCAACACCATAAGCTTGGTTTGTAGATATATTAGTTCCTTTAAAGATTACGGCCTCTCCACTTAATTTTTCTCCACCTCCTACTAATGATGTAGGAGCATTAGCAGAGGATTTTAAACCCAAACTGTTGGTCGTTGTTGATGGTCCAAAAACAGAAAAAGAGAAAAATTTACTTGATTGACTAGGACCAATAATTGAACCATCACCTTCAAAAGTAAATTTTTGATTTTCCACATCGTAAGCAATCTTTACAGGTGGTTTTTTTTCATTCACCCAATCTGTAGTGGTTGTTCCCATAGAAGAGGCTGCATAAGTATCTGCAGTTCCATGCAGGCCTATATCATTAAGATCACCGGCACTTAAACTAGATTTAAAATTAGAAAATATTCCTCCATATTGTGCAGACGTTCCAGCAGATGAAGCACTACCACCATAGTTTGCACTTAATTTGAGATGAGAGTCTAGTTCGGTGTCAATAGTTACAGCACTTATTGCACCAGTAGTTGAAGTAATAGCATATGCTGAGCCAGTCCATATTACACTCACTGTCTCTGAGTCATCAGATAATGTATCATCATTATTAATCGCTGTTTCCAAAGCTGTTGCAACTGCAGCATTTGTAGAATATGTTGCAGCAGGCAAAGTAATAGTTCCAGATGTTGTAGAACCAACAGTCAAAGATAAAGTATTACCAGTTGCACCTGCTATGTATGAATTACCTCTACTCAAAGTACCAGATGTCACATCAGCTGATAATGTACTTGTATCATTACCGATCCAATTGTTAGCACCATCCAGATTCAAAGAGGCTAGATTAGCACCAACAGATGCTACCGTGACTGCACCACTAGTGGTTCCAGTATCAGACATAATTCTATATTCTGTTCCCGTCCAAAGAACAGTAACAGCAGTACTTTGGCTTGCTGCTGTAAGAGCAGCGTTAATTTCACTCTCTACTGCTGATGCAATTGCTGCATTGGATGTTAAATTTGTGATGTTGTCAATAGTTACTGTAACAGAAGCTCCTCCATCAACAGTAACATCAATAGTGTCAGATGTAAGAGTGGTTGAACTAGATACTTCTGCAGCTGCTCCTCCTTTATATCCTTTACTCTCATTTATAACATCAGTATTTTTATATGAGTGTTTAAATGTTTCTCTTAGTACTATTTTGTTACTTCCAAAATGGGCTGTTGACCCATCGAATACATTAGTACCACCCTCAAAGAATGCTTCTACATCTGTTGAAGCAGTGTGTAAAACTTGTATATCAGTATCTGTAATATTAACGGTATCTGTATCTGTTGTAGACAATAATAAATATTTATAACCAGATGAGTCTGTTGCTACACTAGAAACTGTAAATTCTCTACCATCTAATTTCGTTTCACCAAATGACGTATTATTGGTACCAGAAGTATCTGTAAACCTTCCTGCTAAAGTTACTTTAGTTGGCCATGTTGTACTATCATTTGGGTCCAAACTAGAAGCGTCACCTCCGTTCAAATAAACTTTTAAACCAGAAGTATCATTAACTACCGAATAGCCCGAACCATTCTTTGCTACATTTATTTTATTATCAAATACCTTTAGTTCAGGACTTGCGTTATAATAAGAATAAAGTAAATGTCTTTTGTTTAAATCATTTCCAGAGTCTACAGTTGTAGGATCAGAGGAATTTTTGTAATATTCGAAATCAAAAACTTCAGTGTTATTATGTATAGTTGAAATTGCTGAACCAATGTTTCTAGCAAAAAGTTTTGTGCTTACTCCGAGTGTTGAAGCTGAACCAGATGTTTCATCTGTAGAAACTGCTGCTCTGTTTAGTGCATCATTTACCCTAAGTTGCGCATGAGCTAAAAATTCATCTCTTGTTAAATTTGGAGTTGCCTCATTTGATATTCCTGAAGTAAAAATGTCGCTTGTTACAAATGTATCTGTTAATAAATTAACTGATATAGCATTAAGAGCTACTACCTCATCATCAGCATTAATTTGGTTAAACTTAATCGAGAATGTTCCATCTTTTACAGGATCTAAAGATATTTTTTTGTCATCACTTAAAGCATTGTTAATTGCTCTTTGAACTTCAACAGCTAAGGTTTCAGCAGTATATGTACCTGGTCTTATGTCTACACTTGTAAAAGCNTTATCTCCACCTTCATCATCAACTCTTACTGTTAAAAAATCCTTTCCCCAAAAAGTTTTTGTATTATCAGTATTAGCATCGTAAGTTGAATTATACTTCAAAGGGTCTGTGACAATATTAATTGTGTCACCAACTTCCTCAAATGCTCCTTCAACAGAAGTACCAGTTACACTTGCAGCTGAAGAAGGCAAGGGTGTGTCTAAATCATCTAAATAATATAAGGGGCTACTGATTGATTTTACAGCAATTTTTGGAACTTCTGACTCTTTTACTAATTGACCAAATCTATCTATATAAAGAGCTTCGCCACTTGAAGTATCTAATGCTTCAGAAAGAGCAGGNTCAATTACATTNCCATCTACAACAAATACCGTCTCATATTTATGAGTATTGTTATCCCCGGATGCAACCTGCGTTTTAATAAAATATACAGTAGCAATAACTGGCTTACCTAAATTATCAAAAATTGTTATAGAAGTAGAAGCTGTATAAGTACTAGGATCGTCTTGCCTAAATGTACTATTATCATAATTTTCAAAAACTTGCGATGAAGAGTTTAAATTCACAGATAATTGCATATTTTCTGTAGCCTTAGCTTCTCCAGACTCAAGTGCTAATTTTAAAGATTTTGCGTCATCAATAGTACTACCTTCTACAGAACCGTCTGCACTAACAGGTAGAGCCAGTACAAATTGTCCTGACGAGTCAACAATAAATCTATCATTGTTTACGCTAAAAGCACCGTTTCTGGTAAAGACTGTTTGATTTGATGTTGCAGAGGGTTTAAGGGCAAAGAAACCTTGTCCAGAAATAGCCAAATCTAGAGCATTAAGAGAAGAAGCAATATTTCCTTGTGTAAACTGCTGCTTAATACCTTTTAATATAGTACCAGAACCAATAGATGATGAAGAGTTTTGCAGTGGAGAAGTCGCAAAAATGTCACCAAATTCCGCTCTTGACCTCTTATATCCTGTAGTTGCAACGTTAGCAATATTATTTGATGTAGCTGATATATCCGCTTGTGAACCATTCAGACCTGTTAAAGCTGTATAAAACGACATTTTATTTTTCTCCTAATTTAAATTAATTTCTAAATCTAACTGCTTTACTTGCATCAATCAGACCATAACCATCTACTTCTAGCTTAATCTCATTATTTTCTGAAGAAGTACCAACTACTTTTGAAAAAACAGAAGTAGCTAATGCTTGATCAGGATTGTCTCCCATAAAAGCTGATATATATATTGGTTTATTTTCTTCTTTAATGTCAGCAGGAAGTTTATCCCAATTGAAACCTACAAGACCTCTAGTTTGACCTCCTAAATCTAATTGTTCAATTATTTCTCCATTTTCCTTTTGGAAAAAAACCTGCAGTTTAGTAGTTGAAGATGGCAAATCTATAACTCCATTTATTTCTCCACTGCCATTTGGTCTTACAACATTTCCAGGGACTAATACTGAATGTCCTAGGTACTGAGAAGCAGTAGCTATTCTGAAACCATCAATTTTAGAATTTAATTCCTTCATATTATTTGACATTTCAGTTATGCCTGTAACTGTAGAAAATTGTGCCATCTGCGCAATAAAGTCTCCATTTTCCATGGGAGCAAAAGGATCCTGATTTTGTAACTGTGTGGTCATTAATTTCAAGAAGTCTTCTTGTCCTAATGTAGATTTGTTTTGTGCAATTTTTTTATCTTCTGATGCTTTAACACCTATTTTATCAAGAATTCTTTGCAAAGTTTGTTGAGAAGTTTTATTAATGTCTGTCATTATTTTTCCTTATTTACCAATGTTTAATGTCCTCATAGTTAGATTTCTTATAGTATTTAGTACCTCAATGTTATTCGTATATTGTCTTTGTGTTTCAAGCATCTCCACCATCTCCTCATCCATATCCACCGCAGCTTTAAATATGTATCCATCATCGTCCGCAGCAGGATGGTTGGGCTGATAAGTTTTGATTGGCTCCCTATTTAACCTTTCCACTCTAACTGCCTCTACAGTTGATAGTCCTGTGCTTTTGAGTTTATCTGAATAAATAGCCTTAAAAACAGGTCTTAGAGGTTGATATACGGTTTCTTTATCTCCAGTAACATTATTAGCATTTGCTAAATTTGAAGCGATAGCATTCATTCTCACTAATTGAGCAGACATTGCTCTTGCTGCTACATCATATACATTTTTTACACCCATTCTTATTCTCCTTTAATTGCTGACATAAGTGTATTTATTTTTCCACTTAAGAATGAAAGTGTACTTTGGTACCTCATTGAATTTTCTGCAAACTGAAGTTGTTCTACAGCTAACTCAACTGTATTTCCGTCCAAACTAGGATTTACATTTTTCCTGAATTGTACTTTTCCAGGCGAAATAGGTTTTTTGATTGTGATATGTTGATTGTGGGTTGATTGTATAGGACCATCTTTTTGATATTTTTTAATCTCCGTCTCAAAATCTATATCTCTAGCCTTATAATTAGGTGTTGCAGCATTTGCGATATTAGAAGCTAAAATCTCATTTCTTCTAGCTCTTAAGCTCAAAGCTGAACCTAACATCTTTAAATTTTGTTTTATTTCATTCATAATAAATTTATTTCAATTTTGGTTTATATTTTGCAAATACAATGCCAAAATGAAGTAAGTAATTTAAAATAAATCGAGGTAAAAAATGAAATTAGCTCCAGAAATTGTCGAAATGAGAGATGCACTATTAGAAAGAATTGGAGAAAAGCCATTGAGTGAGGTTAGTCAAATAGTTAACGAGATACTTTTAAATGAAACCAATCATGTTAATAGACTTGCTGCATTAGCGGCAAGAGTAAAAATTTTAAAAGATAAGATTAAAAACAATTTTGATATTCAAAATCATGGAGGTAAAAAGAAAATATCTCAGAGCTTAGCAAAAAAGTTGGAAAAAAATGAAGAAGATAGTAATAACAAAAGTCAAAAGCAGATAGAAAATAATGACTCAGATAATTGGACTAGAGTTGAAATGGTTAAATCTGGAATAGTTAATGGAGTAAGATTTCCTTCAGGAGTAGTAATCGATGTTAGTCAAAGTGATGCTGACAAACTAGTAGCTGACGGACTTTCTAAAATAGTTAAAAACACTGAAGATCCCAAACCAGCTGCAGAAGAAGTTGCAGCGACAACAGAAACTTCTGAAGACCCCAAACCAGCTGCAGAAGAAGTTGCAGCGACAACAGAAACTTCTGAAGATCCCAAACCAGCTGCAGAAGATATTAAAAAGGAGATTAAACCTAATGTTGTAACTAACAATAAAAATAAGGAAGATTTACAAAATAAAAAGATACTTAAAACTAAATCAACTAAAATCACAGAAGAAACAATTGAATTGACTGATCCAAAAGCAGTTGCAGAAGCACTAGGGCTTAATGAAGCAAAGAAAAAGGCAGAGGAACCCAAAGAAATAGAAGAAGAAATTGACTTTGAAGCTTTAGAAAAAGGAAAAAATTGATTAAAAACTTCTTTTTAAAGTATGTATTGTTTTTAGTAATTATTTTTCTTACAAACTGTGATAGTTTCAAAAGGTTTGATCAAGAAAAATATTCTTGCTCTGAAAATAAACTTTCTATAAGTGCTATTGATATTTTAAAAACAAATGCCATTGAAAAAGCATTCGTGACAATGTTAGGTAATGAGTTTGAAGTAGATATTACATCAAGCAATAAAAAAGAAATTGTTCTCTCTTTCAATGATATTTATATTGTGATAGATAAAGATATTAAAGAAATTAGTGTAAACTTAGAAAATAAGATATTATTCTTATCATGTGAAGTTGCAAATTTTAATATTTAAATATGAACAAAAAAATTACTGATTTTCTAGAAATCTTAAAAGAAAGAGATTTAATACACCAAACTACCGATATGAAACTGTTATCTATGGAGAATATCAGAATTGTTGGATATACTGGATTTGATTGCACTGCAGATAGTCTTCATGTAGGAAGCCTTCTACAATTAATGATGCTTAGGTGGTTACAAAAAACAGATAATAAACCTATTGTACTTATAGGAGGAGGTACTACGAAAATAGGAGATCCTTCTGGCAAAGATGAAACAAGAAAAATATTAAATGAAACAACTATTACTGAAAATTCCATAGGGATAAAAAATATAATAAAAAACTTTATAAAGTTTGGTGATAGTAGTTCTGATGCAATTCTTCTAGACAATTCAGAATGGTTAAATGAATTAAAATATATAGATTTTCTTCGTGATATTGGCTGTCACTTCTCTATTAATAGAATGTTAACTTTTGACTCAGTTAAAACCAGATTAGATAGACAGCAGAATCTGAGTTTTTTAGAGTTTAATTATATGATTAATCAAGCATATGACTATTTCATACTCAACCAAAGATATAACTGTAATGTTCAATTTGGAGGGTCAGATCAATGGGGAAATATAGTGAATGGGATTGACTTAATTAAAAGATTAAGCTTTAAAAACAACTATAAAGTGAATGCTCATGCTATTACATCACCACTTATAACAACAGCAAATGGAAATAAAATGGGAAAGACTAGCAAAGGCACAATTTGGCTATCTGAAAATAAATTATCAATTTTTGATTTTTGGCAATTCTGGAGAAATACTTTAGATGAGGATGTAATAAGGTTCTTAAAATTTTTTACAGAAATAGACCTGAGTGAAATACAAAAACTGAGCAAACTTGAAGGCGAAGAAATAAATGAAGCAAAATTATTGTTAGCTAATTCTGTAACGGAAGTTGTATATGGAAAAGAAAACGCTCTAAAGGTTCAAAATTCTATAAAAGAGTTTGCAAAAAATGAGTGGAATGAGAAACTTTTACCTAGTACAAATATAGAAAAAGATCTAATTAGAAAAGGCCTTCCTGCTTACAAAGTTTTTTCACTAAATGAAATTCTGTGTAAGTCTAACAGTGAAGCGCGTAGATTAATAAAACAAGGAGGCGCTAAAATAAATGGCAATATAATAACTGATTTTAATAAGCTAATTGATGAAACTTATGTAAAAGAAAATAACAGTCTGTATCTATCTGCTGGAGCAAAAAGACGAGCTTTAATAAAAATTACTTCTTAGCATCATCATTAACTTCGGTATCCTCTTTTTTATCTGTAGGTGTAAAAAGATTTCTTAGTATTCCTGGAGTAAATAATGAAAGAGGATTTATCAGATAATTAGGATTTTCAAAACTTCCCAGTGCTTTATATTCAACTCCAATAATTCCTTCACCCTCTATACCAGTTACTATATCACCTATCACTGGAATTTTATTAATTATAGAGTTAATTGCGTAGGCTGGAACTAAGACTCCCTCTAAATCAATATTTTTACTTTCAAGATTTAGGCTTCCTTTAACTGTAGCTCCTAGGGATAGTCCTTCAAATTTTGTATTATTAACTTTGAGTACATTATTTTTCTTATCAAATTTTCCACTTAATTTACTAAATGGTATCCCTTCGTTTCCAAGTATTTCAAGTAACTCTGTAAAAGATGCAAGTTGAAGAATTCTTGCAAGAAATGAAGCATTTTTTATAGAAAAAGACTTTATATCGTAAAAACCATTAATTATTTCTTGCGTATCATCTTTTAAGGTCAATGTGAGTATTCCTTTTCCATTAGAAAAATCATCAGTTACTCCTACTGTTTTTAAAAACAAGCCAAAATCATCAAATATAAATTCTATAACGTCATTCTGTTTCTTGTCGTATTCTCTAAAAACAAAATTTGTATGCACTATACTATTATTTATGAGTTTACCTGATAGACTTTCAATCTTTTCATCATATAAATCTACGTTGCATATAGCTCTTCCAAAATTATTTTCACCAAATAAAAGATTATCTATATCAATATCGACTTTAATAAAAGTAGAATTATTATCCTCTTTCTGCATGGGTATATCTTTAAAGTCAAAACTGTATCCTCTAATCTTTATTTCTTTTTTATTAGAAGTTAAAAATTTAATATTCCCTTTGAAATTGTTATTTGCACTTATGAATTGATGTAAATCAATATTAGATATATCTCCAGAGCCATTAAAATACATATCTAGACTTAATAAAATATCATCTGTAGCATATTGTAAATTCTTAACTTTTAATAAGTCTAAACCTTTAAAAAAAAACTCACCTTCCATTTGTCCATTTGTATTGGAATTTTTCTGGTGAGATAAAAAATCAATTGTAACCTCATTCTTGAATAAGTTGCTTTTAAAAAGAACCTTCCAGTCATCATCAGATATTTTCTCTTTTGTTACTAACATTTCTATTTTAGAATTGCCTTGCGTTAAAAAATTATAATTGTTTAAAAAGCTAAAAGAGTTATGTTTTGCATCAGATATAATTTTTGCTCTCAAGCTATTTTTTTCATCAACGTCTAAAATTAATTTTGCTTCAGAACCGTTTAGGATACCATTTCCTTCTAATTTGATTTTGTTATCTTCAACAGCAAAGCTCCCATTAAATTCCTCTAGCTTGAGAGGGATACTCTCTGAGCCTACTTCTTTTTGAGTAAAAAAATCTGAAAGTTCCCCTGTCAATTTTAATTCATAAAACTTTTTTTTGTTATCCTTATTCTGAGCATTAAAATTAATATTAGCCTCTAATATTCCATCTAATCCATCAAAAAAATATTCATCTAGTTGTAACTCATTATATAACCCTGCTATTTTTCTTAAATTTTTATATTGAGAACTTATCTGACTATTTAAACTTAATTCATAGTTATTAATTTTTTTTAAGTTGTAAGATAATGACAATCTAGTTTTTTGAAATTCTGCATTTTTCAGTGTTTTGTGCTTGATAATTATTTTTTGCGAATTAGCTTTTAATACTTTATCATCTGCAGTCATTTCAACGGATTCTAGGTTAACTATTAAATCCTGAGGAAAGTAAAGATCCATTTTTTTAAGTTTACAAAATAATGAATTCATTACTATATCGCCTTCTTTATTAGAAATTTCTAAAACAAGATTATCTAAAAGAATATTTTTTATTTTAGTGTTGTGAAATATGTTCTTATAATTATCTAAAACTCCTAAATTATCTTGAAAATTGAAATTCTCAAATACGAAATTGTGCAATGTGAATACAAGTTCAAATTTAATTTTGTCAACTAAGCTCTCTAAATTTCCATAAGCACTTACCCTGCCCTCTTTAAGGCTAGCTGTAAAATCTAGCAGTTTGACTTGGTTATTTTCATACTTTCCTAAAATATAAAACTCTTTTAATGTAGCCTCAATTCTTTTATCTTTTTTAAAGGCAAATGAAATAGGGTTAAATTTTTTTAGGCTATATCTAAGATCAAAGTCTAAATTTTCAATCTTATTTTTTGAGATATTGAAAAGAAAGTTTCCATTAGCATTTCCATTGCTGGCATTTTTCATATCAAGACCTAAACCAATAATTTTTTCTTTATTCAATATTTTAAAAATTTTTGTTTCAGATAATTCTCCTACTAATTGTCCATTGAGCTTTAAATTTTTGTCTAAAAACCCATCAAAGTCTAATGGAAATAAGTTATTATTTTGTTCTATTTTTGACCTTAAATTTATTTTTTTTGTTTTAGTATTGAACTTTATTTTGCAATCTTTAACTTTTACAAAATCAAAATAGAAATAGTCCTGGTTAAAGTAATTTTCAATCCCTTTAAAAGATACCTCTTCTATGGTTATTAGATAATCATGATTTTCAGTGTAGCTCATCAGTATACTTTTAATTTTAAGATTTTCTTTTTTTTCTATACCTGAGTAAATAGTATTTTTAATTAAAAAATTATTAAATATTGGCTTATTATTTTTGAGAGTTATTGTTCCATTTTTTACTTCTGTAACTATGTTTGTATTATCAGATAAATTTTTTACATTTACTTTAAAATCCTGAAGCGTTATTTTTTTAAAAAAATCTAGTTTTTCTTCCGCTGATAATAGCAAGGTAAGATTTTGGATTTCTCTTTTATTGAAAACAGTACCAATTTTATTAGTCTCTACTTCAACCTCACCTTTAGACATGTTTAAAGCATGGATTGAAATTTTGTCATTTAAAAAGTCAGTAAACAAAATGTCTATTGTAATTTCATCAGCGACTAGCTTTTTAATCTGCTTATCAAAGTTTTTAAAAGAAATTTGTCCTAAATTAAGGTTTATCTTGTTTGAGAGTATATTAACCTTTACTTGAATTTTTTCTAATTCGATTTTATCAAAATGCTGAGTTAAATATGGCTTACTTTTTAGATAGTCTTTTAAATAACTAACATTTAATGGTTTTACAGACAACCTTAATAAGAATAGCAAAACTAAAATTAGCAATGCCAACAAAGTGTAAAAAATATATTTAGTAATCTTGAATTTGAACAATTTTTAACTTATATTTAATATTTTATTATACATAAAATTATTTGAAATGTCTCTTAAAGTAAACGATATAGCCCCAAATTTTAAATTACTTAATCATAATGATGAATTGGTAGAACTAAATAAAATTAAAAAAAATGTTGTATTATTTTTTTATCCCAAAGATAATACGCCAGGCTGCACCAAAGAAGCTATCGAATTTTCGAAAAACTTAGACAAAATAAACAAATTAGGCTATTTAGTCTTCGGAATATCTAAAGATAGTACTAAAAAACATAGAAATTTTATAGAAAAACATAATTTACTTATTGACTTATTATCTGATTTTGAAAATGATACTTGTGAAAAATACAAGGTTTGGGTGGAGAAAAGCATGTATGGAAAGAAGTATTTTGGTATAGAAAGAACTACCTTCCTTATTGATAAAAATAATAAAATTTTACACGTATGGAACAAAGTAAAAGTCGCAAATCACCTTGAAGAGATTTTATCTTTTCTAAAATAAGTTTCCATAATTCTATAACTTATTTGATAAATTATTTAAAATGAAATCATCGAGATTTCCATCTAATACCCCTAATACATCGCTAGTCTCCTGTCCAGTCCTGTTATCTTTTACTAATTGATAAGGCTGCATAATATATGACCTTATTTGATTTCCCCATCCTATCTCTTTTTTCTCTGAAACATTTTTGCTATTCTTTTTCTCTAAATTTCTTAATTCTATTTCATATAATCTAGACTCTAACATTTTTAGAGCAGTAGCCTTATTTTGATGTTGTGACCTTTGATTTTGACATTGTACTACAATTTTTGTTGGTATATGAGTAATTCTAACAGCACTATCAGTCTTATTAACGTGTTGTCCGCCAGCACCAGAGGCTCTGTAGGTATCAATCCTTAAGTCTTTCATCCCAACTTTAATCTCTATATCTTCGTTAGACTCAGGATAAATCCAAATGCTAGCAAAACTAGTATGTCTTCTTTTTTGAGAGTCAAATGGAGAGATTCTTACCAATCTATGAATTCCACTTTCTGTTTTAAGTAAACCATAAGCATTTTCTCCAGTTACTCTAATAGTAACAGATTTTATTCCCGCTTCATCGCCCGAATGAAAATTAATAATCTCTCTTTTAAATTTTTTTTCTTCTATCCATCTATTGTACATTCTTAAAAGCATTTCCGCCCAGTCTTGACTCTCTGTTCCTCCAGCTCCTGCATGAATCTCTATAAAACAGTTATTAGAGTCAGCCTCTTTAGATAAAAGAGTATTTAACTTAGTATTATTTGCCTTTTTTTTTATTTTTTTGATTAGTGAAACAATGTCTTCTTGGACATCTAGATCGCTATCATTTTTAAATAACTGAAAAAGTTCTTTTAAATCCACTAACTCATTTTCTAAGGCTTTAAAGTCATTTAAGTTTTTCTCAATTTTGCTTTTTTCTTTAAATATTTTTTGAGCATTCTTGGTGTTTTCCCAAAAGTTTTTTTCCTCTGATAATTTATTAAAATGAATAATTTTTTTTTCCATATCTAGAGGGTCAAAGAT
>PBGQ01000015.1 GCA_002720125.1 Rickettsiales bacterium
AAATAATCTTTTACTAACCTAATATTTCCCTTTGATTTAGACATTTTCTCTTTATCTATGTTGACAAAGCCGTTATGAACCCAGTATCGTGCATAACTATTTATGTTTTCTAAATTATTTGAAAAGCAACAGCTTTGTGCAATCTCGTTTTCATGATGCGGAAATTTGAGATCTAATCCTCCTCCATGTATATCAAANGGTGTTTTTAATATTTCCTCTGACATTACAAAACATTCGGTATGCCATCCAGGCCTTCCATATCCCCAAGGAGATTTCCAGCCTGGTTCTTTTTCAAGAGACGGTTTCCAGAGAACAAAATCTTCTGGATTATTTTTATATTTTTCTACTTTAATTCTTGATCCAGGTATTTGTTCTTCTTTGGATCTATTAGACAACAATCCGTATTTAGGAAATGAAGAAACATCAAACAAAATATGTCCATCATTGTGATAAGCAACTTTTTTTTTTTAAGAGTTCCTCTATTTTTACAATCATTTTTTCCACATACTCTGAAGCACGGGGTTGTAAGTCTGGCTTCATTACATTTAATTTATCCATATCCTCATTATATATCTGAGTAAATTTTTTTGTAATATCCAGGTATGGAACATCCTCTTTTANACTTCTGNTTATTATTTTNTCATCNATATCTGTAATATTTGANACATAAGTAACTTTTGGATAACAAGTTCTTANNAGCCGCACTAAAAAATCAAAAACTACAGCCATTCTTGCATTTCCTATGTGAGCATAATCGTANACAGTTGGACCACAAGCATATAATCTTATNTTACTAGAGTCTATGGGAATAAATTCTTCTTTTTTATTTGTTAATGAATTAAAAATTTTAAGTCTAATCATAACTAATCACTTTTTCTTTAAAGAGAATGTTTAATAAGGGTAATAAAGGCAAGCCTTTTATAGTATCCACACTGCCTTTGACTTTACTAAATAATAGATATCCATTTTCTTCATATTTATAAGAACCACAAGATGCAATTGGATTATCTGTTTCAACATATTTCTTTATTCTATCTGTAGATAGTTTTCTCATTGTAAGAAAAGTCTTATCGTATGCTTTTGCTACAAGACTATTATTGTGGTATAANCAAAATGCACTAATTTGACAATGCTCTTTTCCCTGCATTTTTTTTAATTGTTGTATAGCTTTAGAAATATCACCTGGCTTATTTACTATTTTTCTATTAAAAACGCATACCTGATCTGCTCCAATAACAAATGATTTTGGGAATTTGGAAGATACAATCTTTGCTTTTTCTTCTGCTATTTTTAAAGCTATGATAGGAAAAGATTCTTTTTTTAGATTTTTTTTTATTTTAAACTCGTCTATGTCTGAGATAATTTTTTTAAAACTCAATCCTGCATCTTTTAACATCTTATACCTGATAAATGAGCTGGAGGCTAATATTAAGTGCTTANTAGTTTTTATTTCAAATTTATTTTTTATAAGCAATTAGTTATTTACCAATGAAATTCATAAATTCCATTCTTGTTCTTGCATCTGTTCTGAAGAGACCTAGCATCCTACTAGTAATAGTACTTGCTGTAGATTTTTGTACTCCTCTNGTTGTCATACATTGATGAGCAGCATCAACNACAACGGCTACTCCCCTAGGNAACAAAACNCTCTGAATACAAGANGCTATTTGTGCTGTCATNGTTTCTTGNGTNTGAAGTCTTTTNGCNTAACAGTCTACTATTCTNGCTAATTTACTTATACCTACCACTCTTTTTTCTGGTATGTATGCAACATGTGCTTTTCCTAAAATAGGAACCATATGATGTTCACAATGAGATTCTAATCTTATATCTCTAATTACAACCATTTCGTCGTATCCTGCAACCTCTTCAAAAGTTTTTGATAAAATCTTATCTGGATCCTCTTTATAGCCAGAAAAGAATTCATTAAATGCTTTTGTTACTCTCTTTGGTGTTTCTAATAATCCTTCTCTTNTAGGATCATCGCCTGCCCAAGATATGAGTGTTCTAACTGCTTCTTTAGCTTCTTCTTCAGATGGAATTGTATTATTGTTATTGTTTATTTTTTTCTTTAGCATATAGATGTATTCTTTGTTTTATTAAAATTTAATCTTTTTTATTAAGCATTATTATATTATTATNAAGCAAATTGCAAATAAACTAATATTAACATGAATAAAAATAAAATAAAATTTATGAAAAGAAAAAGTGTAGAGCAAATAGAAGAAGGACAAGACTTTTGCCCAAGATTTAATGAAAATAACTTAATACCATGCATAACTGTAGAAAAGAGTACAAAACAAATACTAATGTTTTCTTATGTCAACGAAGAAGGGTTAAAAAAAACAATACTAACAAAAAAAGCTCATTATTTTTCTAGAAGTAGAAATAAAATGTGGTTGAAGGGAGAAATATCTGGAATGTATCATAATATTTTAAACATTTATATTGATGATGATCAGGATAGTCTAATTTATGAAGTGAGTTTAGAAAAGCCATTAAAAGGTGGAGCTGAAGCTTCTTGTCACGTAGGTTACAAGAGTTGTTTTTATAGAAAAATAAATATTAANNATCAACAACTATCTTTACAGTTTATTGAAGATAAAAAGCTATTTGATCCAGAAATAGTTTATAAAGGGCTACCAAATCCCACTAAAATATAGTTGACAAATAACAATATTTTTTATAACCATAGGAAAATATAATAATGATCATAGGAATTATTAATATGAAATTTATTTTTAAAATCGCTTTTTTTCTCTTGTTTTTTTCTTTTTCAGTTAAAAGCATTGAAGATTTAGGCACCGTTAATGCAATTGGTTCTTCTCCTTTGCCAGGAATAATGATAAACAAAAAAGATATTCCTAATTCTACTCAGAACCTCAGAGAAGAAGATATTAAAAAAAACCTATCCAAATCAATTGTTGATCTTATGAATGAAAATTTATCTGGTTTAACTGTTAAAGATGTTCAAAATGGTAGTTTTCAAAAAAATGTTGACTATAGAGGCTTTACTGCTTCTCCTCTTTTAGGTGAAGCTCAAGGGNTAGCTATTTATCTTGATNGCGTCAGGATAAATGAAAGCTTCGGTGATACAGTTCAATGGGAATTAATTCCTGAAAATGCTATTAGACAAGTAGATCTTATGAGTTCCAATCCTGCATTTGGACTTAATGCACTTGGTGGTTCACTTTCTTTAACTACAAAAAAAGGCTTGGATTACAAAGATGAAAAAAGTTTTATAGATAGCACAATAAAATTTGGTTCTTTTTCATACCATTCAGAATTAATGGAATATGGAATAGGTAGTAATGAAAATGATGTCGGCCTTTATACTTCAATAGAANTAGAAAATGAAGCAGGATGGAGAGATCACAGCGACGGAAGAATTAAAAGAATTTATACAAGCATAGGAAGTGAGAAGGAAGATTTTGATTTAAACCTTTCCTTTCTTGGGGGCTCAACTGACTTAAATGGAAACGGTGTAGTACCTATAGAACTGTTGGATAAGAGAAGGCAATCAGTTTTTACTTGGCCAGATAAAACTAAAAATAGCCTTGCTCTTTTTTATGGGAATGCCAATTATTATACAGAAAATGATACAGTAATTTCTTCCAATTTTTATTTAAGAAAGCTACACAGGAATACTATGAATGCTGATGAGGTAGATGCTGAGGAATGTGCAGAGGATAATTCTGCAGATGCAGATGAAATAGCAAGCGATTATGGATTTGAAGATGCTCCACTATGTGGTGAAGACAATTCTACTGGTGATTACGGCATTATTCTTGATCAGTTTGGTAACGCTATAGAGTCAGATGACAATATTAGAAAGTACGGCTTACTTAATAAGACTTTTACTTCAACCACCACCTTTGGAGGAACAATACAGTACGATACTTTTTTTAATTTTAATCAAAAAAAGCATAAAATAAATGTTGGTTTCTCTTATGATCAAGCTAGAACTTTCTTTAGATCACAAGGATTTTTAGGTCAGTTAACCAATGATAGAACAGTAACTCAATTATTCAATGGATTTGGACAACCTATAGAACTAGTTGCTGAACAAGAACATGAAGGAAATGGCAATGACCCTGAAGATAAAGAGAGAGGAGATGTAGGCCCTGCAGAACTTGAGGGTAAGCTGAATTTGTATGGAATATATTTCAATGATAATTTCAAAGTAAATAGTAAAACTATGNTATCAGCCTCTGCAAGATTAAATTTAGCATTTGTNGAACTTATTGACGAATTTGAAACTAATACATATACAAGAACTTTTAAGGTTAATGGTGATCATCGATACTTTAGAGCCAATCCTTCAATAGGCCTAGTTTATGATTTATCAAACNATACAAGTCTTATAGCTAACTACAAAGAAGCTAATAGAGCTCCTTCACCAGTGGAGCTAAGTTGCGCTGATCCTGCTGCTCCTTGCAGACTACCTAATGCATTTGTTGCAGATCCTCCATTAGAACAAGTAATTAGCAGAGGAATTGAATTTGGAAGTAGAGGCGAAAGCTCATCCAAGGATTACACTGTGAATTGGAGTTCGATAGGATTTTTTAATCAGAATACTGACGATATTCTTTTTGTAAGTTCTGGAACAGGCCTTTCATCNGGATTCTTTAAAAACTTTGGAAAAACTAATAGGTATGGAGTGGATTTATCTTATAGAATAAAAAGACCTTCAATCACAAAAGGTTTTAGTGAAGCATTTGTAAATTATTCATTTTTAAAGGCAACCTTTCAATCTGCTCATACCTTACCTGCTGCTAATCATCCTAACGGGTCTAATGATATTAAAGCAGGTAATATTATTCCAGGAATGCCTATGCATAAACTGAATGCAAAGATTTCCTACAAACCACACAAAGATTTTGTGCTAGCATTAGGCACTATAGGAACATCCGGAGTTTTTTTAAGAGGAGACGAGTCAAATCAATTAGGAAAAACCAGCCCTTATCTGATTTTCAATGCTGAAGCTATTTATAATAAATTAAATAGAATTTCTTTTTTTGCTAAAATAGATAATCTTTTAAATAGCAAATATGAAACAATGGGTGTTTTAGGAGAAGCGAGTTCTTCTGAGGTTAATGTTCCTATTTCTGAATTAGGAGACATTGGAACGGGAGACACCGCNGTAGGNCCTTTGGANCCAAACTTTTTATCACCAGGTCAACCGATTTCTATTTTCATGGGAATGAACGTTAAATTTTAAAAAATTCTAAGGAAGCCTTTAATGTACAAAATAAATGCTAATTTCCTTTATTCATTGTTTTTACATTCAATAATTATTTGTTCTTTACTTAATCTTAATTTAATTTTTAAAGAAAAAAAATTAAAACAGACCTCAATTCAGATTTCTTTATCTAATCTATCAAATTTTAAAAAAGAATTACCTAAGAAAAGAAATGAAGAAGAAATAGAAAAAAAAATAGAAAATGATAATACAGTTTCTAAAAAAAAAAGTTCTATTAATAAAAATAAACAACAAGTAAAAAAAAAATTAGATATTAAAAAAAAAGAAAAAGAAATAGTATTAAAAAAACCAGAAGAAGAAGTTCTTAATAATCAATTATTGAAAAAAGAATTGCAGAATATTAAGAATAAAAAAAATAACGTAGAGCAGGATATTTTAAAAGGAGGAAAGTCAAATACTTCAAAGGACTTTGAAATCCTAGATCCGCAGACTACTACATTAATAGACAAAGAATTTGATTCTTATAAATCTAAATTAAGGTATTTAATTCAAGAAGAAGCTATTAGAAATTATCCTAGAAGATCAATGAGAAAAAGAGAAGAAGGATTAGTTGAATTGATTTTTACTTTAAAAATAGATGGCTCGTTGGAAAGAGCTATTCTTGGAAATAATACGAAAGCGCCCAACAACCTAATTAAATCTTCACTAAAAACTCTTAAAAAACTTTCACCTTTCGAAAAAAATGATATTTTAAAAAAAAGAAATAAATTTATTATTAAGATACTATATGAAATTAATTAACTATGATTGATAAAATTAAAGAACATGCAAAAAATTTAAATGCAATTCTCGAGATGGAGGGTGAAGAAGGACAGTTTGAATATTTAATAGAAGTTGGCAAAAAATCTTCTAATTTTACTAACAAAGAAAAGAATAGTAAGAATAAAATGTCTGGCTGCTTAGCGCAAGTATGGATTAAACATAAATCAGACAGTGGGAGGTTTTTTTTCTCTGGAGATAGTGATGCAATGATAGTAAAAGGTCTAGTCGTAATAATTGCTGAGGCTTTGTCAGGTTTAAAATTAAATGAAATTCGAAACCTAAAACATGACTTGGTTAATCAGTTAGGTCTTGGGCCTAGCTTATCTGCCAGAAGACAAGTAGGTATGATGGCTATGATAGATCACATAAAAATTATAACTGGAGCTAAGTAAAAAAATTGTTGTCGAAAATGAAAAGATTTTTTAAAACAGAAAGCTATTTACAGCTAATTATTGTTTTTTTGGTTTTTGCTATAAGTGGAAGTTTATCTGTAGTTGTTTCAAAACCAGTTCTTCATTTTATAGGATTGGACAAAATAGATAGTGCTATAATCAAAACCTTGATAAGAATATTAATAATATTTCCACTTTACCAAGTAATTTTAATATTTATAGGTACTATTTTCGGGCAGTTTCAATATTTTTGGAATTTTGAAAAAAGATTTTGGAAAAAATTCTCTTTAAGAACAAAAAATCATTGAGTTTACCAAATAAAAATTTACACTATTGTAATGTGGTGTTTTGTTTTACAGAAGTAATAGGGAACTAGGTATGAGTCCTAGGCTGTCTCCGCAACTGTAAGCATTAGTTCTTTTACATATCCACTAGATTTTTCTGGGAAGGGTAAAAGAATGTTAAAGTGCAAGCCAGGAAACCTGCCACATACGGTCTAACTTTGCGTCGGAGGTTACGATAAAGTGCGATAATTCGTTCATGGCCATTTTTTGAATTTATTGAAAGGATGTGCTATGCGCTATATATTTTTAATTTATTTTATAATTTATTCAATATCATACTCTTACTCTCAGGAAAATCTTGGAAGTGTAGTAGTATCTCCAAATAGGTCATTCTTAGAATTAGATAAAGTAGGTTCGTCTGTATCTTACATAAATAAAGAAGAAATACAAAAATCATCATCCACTACTACAAGTGGTTTATTGCAAGAATTTGGAGGATTTAGTATTTCTACAAAAGGTAATAAGGGAACTGATCCTAGTTATTTTAATAGAGGTTTATCTAGAAAATATATAAAAGTTTTAGTAGATGGTATGGACCTATCAGACATCACATCTACTCAAGAAGAACCTACATATATTGATAATTTACCAATAGAGCACTTTGACAATATTGAAATATTAAATGGTTCTCAAGGTACACTTTATGGAAGTAATGCTATAGGAGGAGTAATTAGCATAAATTCATCCCTTCCTGAAGAGCTTGGTTTAAAAAGTTCGAGTATGGTCGAAGGAGGAACCTATAACTCAATCAAAAACTCAAATTCTGTTAAATACCTAAGTAATAATTTTGGAATAGTTTTAAATTTTGATGGAGAAAGATCTGGTGGATATAATACTTTCATTGACACAGGACTAGCTCCCACTGAAAAAGATGGTTATTACCTTTATGGTACTAATTTTTTATCAAATTTTAAAATAAATAAAAACCTGGAAGCTAACTTTAATGGTAGGTTTTATAAGCAACATAATGAATACGACAATAATTTTGCCTACCCAGGAGATAGTACAGGTTATTTTAGAGACGACAAGTCCTATGCAGCTTTATTTGATCTGATATATAAAAGAAATGGCACTAGTCATAAAATTATATTTCAACCAACTTATACCACAAGAACTAATACCAGTGGTAATTCTTATGAATACGATGGGAGAAAAAATAAATTTGAATATATTCTTTTTAGCAAATTTTTTGGAATAAATACGCTTTCTGGATTAGACTTTTTAAAAAAATATGCAGACATGAATGGTACAATTGCAGAAAAAGATATTTATTCACTTTTTACAGAATTCAGATTCAAACCATTTAAAAATACTAATTTAGATGCTTCGGTTAGAAGAGAATATGATAGCAATTATGATACTTTTGATACCGGAAGACTTCAAATAAATCATATATTAAAAAAAAATATAATTTTTAGGAGCAGTATAGGAACAGGATATAGAACACCTACTCCTTACGAGTTATATAGTTCATATGGAAATACAGAACTTGCCCCAGAAAAATCTATTTCTTATGATGTTGGTAGTGAGATAAATATGGATCAATACTCAACAAATTTTTATATAGGTGCTTTTGAAACAAAGGTTGAAGATATCATTACATATGCATCTTCAATGTACAGACAATCAACAGGTAACTTGAAAACTAATGGGGTAGAAATCAGATTTAAAACTAGTATATATGATTTTTTCTCAACCGGTTTTAGCTATACTAAGACAAATGGAAAGGAAAATGACGGAGATAGCATTACACTAGTGCCAAAAGATAAACTCATATTATCACTTACCTTTGAACCTATTAATAGTTTAAAACTAAATGCCTACTACTTTATACAAAATAAAATTAAGGACACTAAATATAATGAATTACCCACTTATAAGTCTTTAAATATTAATACAAGTTATAAAATTGCTAATAAAGCTCTAGCTTACATAAAATTTGAGAATTTATTAGATAGAAATAATATAGTAAATAGAGGAGGAGGAACAACTGAAAATTTAGGCTATAGAAGTCCAGGAAAATCAGCTTATTTCGGTATTAGGTTTGAAAATTAAATTTAGATTATTAATAAATTATGTTACTTTAAGTTATGTTAATAAGTCGTTACACTAAAAATTTTATAATAATAAGTTTTATTTCTATAATTATTACTAGACTAATTCCTCATCCTCCTAACTTTACCTCAGCAATTGCTATTGGATTCTACTTGCCAGCAATATTTGGTCTAAAGTTTTTACTAGTCTCTTTAACCGCATATATATTGAGCGATCTAGTTATTGGAACTCATGAGCTAATTTTATTTACATGGGGTAGTTTAATTTTAGTAGGGATATTTTCTAGATATTTTAATAACATATACACTAGAATGATTGGAGTTACTTTAGCCTGTATAATATTTTATCTAGTATCTAATTTTGGAGTATGGCTACTTAGTAATTTGTATACTAATGATTTTTCTGGATTGATTTTATGTTATATGATGGGATTACCTTTTTTGCAGAATAGCTTAATTGGGACTTTGTTCATTTCAACTTTAATAGAGCTAATCATTTCCTTTAGATATACCAAATCTATAATTACAAAGGTAAATTCTATTTATTAAATTATTTGATCCAATCTGGCAGTTGTTCAATCCTAAAATCATGTAAAGCATTTAAAACTATTAAACTTATTGTAGTAACAGTAATAACAGATATTAAATTCAAACTGAAACCAGCTCTAACCATTTCGTGAATCTCAATTTTTCCACTTCCAAACACTACAGCATTTGGTGGCGTTGCAATAGGTAGCATAAAAGCGCAACTTGCTGCAATTGTGGTAGGTATTACAAAATAAAGTGGGTTAGCATTCATTCCTAAAGCAAAGTAGATTAGAATAGGAGTAAAAGTTGCTACGGTAGCAGTATTAGAATTTAATTCAGTTAAAAAAATTACGATAGCTACAGATAAGTAAACTAAGAAATATATATTTAGATTATAAAAGTGACTTGAAAATGAACCTATCCATATAGCTAATCCTGAACTTTGGAAGGCTTTAGAAAGTGCAATTCCACCACCAACTAAAAATAAAACGCCCCAAGGAATTCTATTTGCTATTTCCCAATTACAAGCTCTTTTATTTTTTCCAGTAGGTATCATAAACAAAAGCAAAGCTCCCAATAGTCCTATTGAGGTATCGTTTAGATTTATTACGAAAAAATCATTTATAGCCCTTCTAAATATCCACAAAAAAGCAGTAAATATAAAAATAAAAGCTACTACTTTCTCTGTTATATTAGGTTTCCCTATCTCTTGCTTTAGTTTTTTAATAGTTTTTTCTAAAGCATCAGAGTTTTTTGTAGATACAGTAAAAATTACTTTACTTAAGAAAACCCAAACTATTGGAGTTAATATTAAAGCTACTGGTAATCCAATTTTGAGCCAATCGATAAAACTGATTTGATAATTATAATTTTCACTTAAAATACTTGCTAACATTATGTTGGTTGGAGTTCCAATAAGAGTAGCCGTACCACCTATTGAGGCTGAATATGCAATAGCCAGTAACAAAGGCAATGCAAACTGATCATTTTTAATTTTTCCCTGTTTATTAAATATAGCTATTACGGATGTTGCTATTGGTAGCATCATGATTGTAGAAGCAGTATTGCTCACCCACATACTTAACAAACCAGTAGTAAGCATAAAACCTCCTATAATTTTACTTGGACTGGTTCCAGAAAAATTTAAAATCTTTAGTGCTATTCTTCTATGTAAACCTGATGACTCCATACAAGATGCTATTATAAAGCCTCCTAAGAATAGCAATACTAAGGGATGCGCATATGAGCTTGCAATAATTTTTATTTCATATAAATCCAATAATGGAAAAGCTATTAAGGGAAATAATCCTGTTGCATAAATGGGCAAAGCTTCAGTTATCCACCATACCGTCATAATTACAGCTATACCTGCTGTTAACCAAGCTACTTTTTCAAGTCCTTCTGGAGGTGGCGTAAATAAAAAAAGGCAAAATAATATTAAACCAGAAAATAATCCTATTAGAGAAAAATTACCTTTAATTGACACTACAAAAGCCAGCTAAATCATAAGTATCCAAGAGATTTCCATGTTTGTAGGCTCTTTCTAAAAGTACTTAAAGATTCCCATGCTCGCTTAAAATCAGCATCCTTATTGCTCTCTTCTTCAACTACTTCCATCCAAGCTTCCTCAAGAGTATCTAGAATTTCTTTGCTCCATTTATGAATTTTGACTCCTTTTTTTTCAAGCTCGCTTAAAGCTGCTACTTGAATAGCTTCTCCTTCAGCAATTCCGTTTCTTATATTGTCTCCACACGCAGAATTAATCTGGGCTTTTTGAGTTTCAGACAATTTATTCCACTTATCCATATTAATCATCAATTCAAATAATGTCGATTGTTGATGCCAACCAGGAAAATAATAGTGTTTAGCAACTTGATAAAAGCCTAAATCCAAATCTACAGCAGGCATTGAGAATTCAGTTGCATCTATAGTTCCTAACTCTAAAGCAGGAAATATATCTCCCCCTGCTATTAGCTGAGTAGAAACTCCAATCTTTTCCATAACTTTTGCCCCTAAACCGAAAAATCTCATTTTCATTCCCTTCATGTCTTCAATGGTTTTTATCTCTTTTCTGAACCATCCAGAGGCTTCTGGAGGAACTACACCGCAAATAATACCTTTTATGTTATGCTTAGCATAAATTTCCTCAAAAAGTTCTTTTCCTCCTCCGTAATAAATCCACGATATATACTCTTGTGCAGATGGACCGAAAGGAACAGCAGCAAAGAGTGGTAAGGCAGGAACTTTACCAGCCCAGTATCCTGGAGTTGACCATCCAGCATCAATTGATCCGGAAGAAACTGCGTCAAAAACTTCTAAAGCAGGGACCAATGCTCCGGGATCAAAAAATTTGACTTGAATGTTATTTCCTGAAATCTTTTTTATCTGATTTTGAAACCTTACACCTGAAGTTCCTAGTTGAGTTAATGTAGCAGAAAAAGTACTTGCCATTTTCCATCTCACCTTTTTTTCTTGTTCAATTGAACTAGCGTTTCCTGATTCATTTTTATCTGAACAAGCTTGCAAAAGAACTATAAGAATTACAGCGGCCCAAAATCTTAGATTTTTTATTAATAACATAAGTCGTACTCCTTTTCTCTCTTTATATAATATCTTAGTATTTGAAGCTACAAAATTTTAAATTCTTCCAGGCTTCGTAAGCTACGATTGCCACAGCGTTACTTAGATTTAAACTTCTATTTTTTTCTACCATAGGTATATTATAAAGATTGTTTTTTAACAAATCTTTAACTTTATCTGGTAAACCAGAAATTTCTGATCCAAAAAGTAGTGCTGACTTTTTGGAGAATTTTGCTGCGGTATATTTTTTTTCTCCAAATTTGCTTATAGCTATTATATTCTCTTTACCTATAGTTTCTATACAATCCTCTATTCTTTCATGAATTATAGGATTTATATTAGAATAATAATCCATCTTTGCTCTTTTTAATAATTTATCTTCTAGCGAAAAACCTAAAGGTTTAATTAAATGTAAGCTAAAACCTGTATTTGAACAAAGTCTCATTATATTTCCTGTATTAGGCGGTATGGCTGGATTAAATAAAATTATTGAAATCATTAAAAAAAACCTTTTTAAAAAAATTAAAATTTACTACAATACATTATGTCAGTAATTAAAAATAATGAAAATTTATATGTTCTAGATGATAAAAATGCTAGTTCAGCAAAAAGAAAAATGGCAGCAATATTTGCTGCAGACGTTGTTGGGTATAGCAAATTGATGGCAGCAAATGAAAAGCTAACCCTATTTAGACTTAAAGAAACTAGAAAGTTAACAGACAAAATAATTAATAACTTACATGGACGTATATTTTCTACTGCTGGTGACTCTATAATGGCAGAATTTGCAAGCCCTATTGATGCTGTAGACGCAGCTGTTTCTATTCAAAGAGAAGTTGGTGATAGCATGTCTAGTATAAGTGACGATGTAAAGATTGAATTTAGAGTAGGTATTAATCTTGGCGATATTATGATGCAAGATGATAATTTATATGGAGATAATGTAAATATTGCAGCAAGACTAGAATCCATATCTGAACCAGGTGAGATATGTATATCAGAAAAAGTTTATCAGGAGATTAACAACAAAGTAAATACGAAATTTCGTTACCTGGGAGAAAAGAAATTAAAAAATATAAGTCAAAAAGTTAAAGTGTATATTTCTAATTTAGAAAATGGTGGAGAAGAAAGCAAAAATCATATATTTTCTAAAAAAAATATAATATTTGGTTCGCTAGGAATTTGTTTTTTATTACCTTTAACCTTTATTATATATAGTAAATTTTTCAAAAACGAACTTAAATATACAGAAAGTTCTAAAAGTGTCTTAGAAAATTTTAGAACCTCACAAACTACAACTAGTGATAGTAATGGTCTTGTTAATGATGGAAAGCTTGTAATATCTCTAATGAATTTTCAAAACCAGTCATCTAACTTAACTAATGATGATATAAATGCAATAAATGGCATAATTAATTCTAGTCTTGCTAATGATGAAACTATAAGAGTTACCTCTTCACCATCAGGATCAGAAAATCTTAATCCTCCTGAAGTGATGCTTATAGCAACTGAGTCTGGAGCTTCATTTGTTATAAATGGAATAGTCTTTTCGGAAAATGGAAAAAATGTTCTTGGTTTAAAGATTTACGAGGCTAAAAGGGGATCTATTATAATTAATGAAAAAATAACACTTTCAAAAGATTCGCAACACCCAGAATTATTTAAGTTTTTCAAAGCTTTCATAAAAGATATTTCTAGGTAGGATATTATGGCGGAGAGAGAGGGATTCGAACCCTCGATACAATTGCTTGTATACACGCGTTCCAGGCGTGCGCCTTCGACCGCTCGGCCATCTCTCCTATTGTTTATTATAATTTAAAGTATTTATAAATAATAATCATATGTTTGTAAAAATAAAAATTCACTTCTTGCTCTTGATTATAGGTTCGCTGTTAGTATTATTAGGAGCATTTTTAGATAATTTACTTTTAGGCCAGGTTTGGTATAGCTTGAGCCCTAATTCTTTGGTGGGATTTCAGAAGTTTGTAGAATTGCTATTTAATACAGAATATTTTGATAATATAGTTTTTTTTTTACTAGAATTTAATCTTTATTTTATACTTGCTTTTCTAGCTATATTAGCCTCTTTGATAATATTTATTCTTCAAGACTAATAATCTCTTAAGTAAGCACCTAATTGACTCTCAACATTTTTAATAATTTTTTTCATTAATTCACCAATTTCTTGGGAATTAAAAACTTTTTTATTTTGATTTATGCCTACCTCCAAGGCCACAGATATTTTATTATCGTCTTTAATCTTATCTGTGTAAATATCAAAAACTAATACTTCATCTACCAGATCCGAGCTTTCTTTAACTACTTTTATTAATTTTTCTACAGGAGTGTCTTTATTAATTAAAAAAGCAAAGTCTTTTTTAAGCGGCAGAAATGGAGAAGAAGTAAATGATTTATTAAAATTTATTTTCCCATGGTAAATAGACAATGCACTTAAATCTAACTCACCTATTAAAATAGTTTGTTTTAGATTGAATTTTTTTTTTAAAGAGGGATGTAATTCACCAAAGGATCCCAATTTAACTTTATCTTTAATTATATCAGCTGATTTTCCAGGGTGAAGCCAATCAGATTTACTTCTTTCTAAGCTTACTTTACTCTCTATGCCTAAGATGTTTATTAATTGAAGCAGATCTTCTTTAATATCGAAAAAATCAAAAATTCTTCTAGTTTTTATCCAACTCTTTTTACTTTCATATCCTCCTTTGATGATTGCTAGTGATGTTTTTTGATCCTTATAATCCGTTCCTAAAAAAATACTACCTATCTCAAAAAAGTTAATTGTTTCCGCTCCATTAGAAAAGTTTTTTACAGCAGCATCTAAAAGATTAGGAAATAGACTATTTCTCATGACTGCTAACTCTCTTGAAATAGGGTTAGACAGAATAAGTTCGTCTTTAAGATCACTTTTGGGGAAAACTTTTCTTTCTGAAATAAAAGAAAATGTAACTAATTCAATTAAACCTGTATTTGCTAATTTATCTCTATAGTCTAAAGACAGTTTTTTTATATTAGAAAAAGCATCTGGATTATGTTGAGTGTTTTGACCTTGTTCTTCATATGGAATTTTTTCGTAACCCTCAATTCTTGCTATCTCCTCTATAATATCATTTTCTTGATGAATATCACTACGCCAACTGGGAGGAATTAGAAGAATTTGATTTTTTTTATTTTTTTCTACCTGAAAAGATAAACTTTTTAATATCTCTAATTGTTTATTTACCGAAATCTCATATCCAACAACGCTAAGAAAATTAGTAGGATTATATTTTATTTTATTATCTTTAAAGGAAATTTTACCTTCTTTCTCAATTTCGCTAAATTCTCCTCCACAAATATCTATAATCATTTTTGTTGCCTTTTCTAATCCTTCAATTAATCCTTTAGGATCAATGCCTCTTTCAAATCTGTACCTAGAGTCACTAATTATGTTGAGTCTTCTTCCAGTATTAGAAATAAGATTAGGATCAAATAAGGCTACTTCTAAAAAAACTTCTTTAGTATTTTCATCAACGCAACTATTAAGACCTCCCATTATACCAGCTAAACTTACCACTTTATCTTTATCGGCTATAACAAGATCTTTATTGGTAAGTTCATATTTTTTTTTGTCTAATCCAATAAAAGATTCTTTATCTTTTGCTCTTCTTACTTTTAAATTTCCCACAATTTTAGCTGCATCAAAAACATGAAGAGGTCTACCTAAGTCATACAATATGAAATTTGTTATATCTACTAATGAAGATATGTGACTCATTCCTATGCTTAATAATTTTTTCTTTAACCAATAAGGACTCATTATATTTTTTTTAATGTAAAAGTATCTTCCAATTATTTTTGGGCAGTCTTCTTTTTTATCTAATAAACTTAAATCCCATTTTATTTTACTTTTGAAAGATCCCTTCCCAACATCAATATCCTCTGAAAATAATCGTTTATTAATTTTAGCTCCTAAATCTCTTGCTATACCTCTTATTGAAGCACAATCTCCTCTATTAGGAGTAAGTCCTATTTGATATAAGAATTCATCTTTTAAATAAAAAGAAAATTTATCCCCTATTTTATATTTAGAATCTAATTCTATAATGCCATCAGAATTATCAGAGATACTTAACTCTTCTTCAGAACATAGCATTCCATCACCTGTAACACCTCTGATATTTTTTTTTTCTAGGATAAAATCTCTTCCAGGAATATAGGCGCCGTTAGGAGCAAAAATAGTTTTAAGTCCTATCTTTACATTATTTGCGCCACAAACTGCTATGCTTGTTTTCTTTCCTATTGAAATAGTACATAAATTTAATCTATCGGCATTAGGATGTTTTTCAATATTGATAATTTCACAAACATACATTTTGTTGAAATAGTCATTAAGGTTTTTACAACTCTCTACTTCTAATCCAAGATTAGTTAGTATATTAGCTAATTTTTTTCCTGAAATATCAACCTTTATATGCTCTTGTAACCATGATGAAGTAAATTTCATTATTTCACCTTAACTAATTTAGAAAAACCTAAAGATTGATAACCATAATGTTTTAGCCATTTTAGATCATTATCATAAAACATTCTTAAGTCTGAAATACCATATTTTAGCATTGAAAACCTTTCAACTCCTAAACCAAAAGCAAAGCCTGAAAAATTTTTTCTGTCAATACCACAATTATCTAGTACCACTGGATTAACGATACCGCATCCTAAAACTTCTAGCCAATTCTTGTCTCCTCCTAATTTAAGATTATTACCTTCTTTATAAAAACCTATATCCACCTCAGCTGATGGTTCTGTAAATGGAAAATATGATGGTCTAAATCTCACGGAAATTTCTGTGCCAAAAAAATCAGTTATCAATTTTCTAATTGTACTTTTTAAGCTTGCCATAGATACTTTTTTGTCCACGAAAAGCCCTTCTATTTGATGAAACATTGGTGAATGAGTAGAGTCATCATCACATCTGTAAGTAGCTCCTGGTGCAATGATTTTTATGGGGGGCTTGTCTCTTTTTAAAACTCTTATCTGGACAGGAGATGTGTGAGTTCTCAATAGTTTTTTATTTCCTTTTAAGTAAAATGTATCGTGTTCTTGTCTAGCAGGATGATTTTCAGAAATATTTAGTGCTGTAAAATTATTGTACTCATTTTCAATGTGAGGACCTTCCTCTACACTAAAACCCATATTGGACAAAATACTTATAAGTTCATCAAAAGTTCTACTTAAGGGATGAATACATCCCATTAAATTCGGTCTTGGCGGAAGAGAAATATCTATTTTTTCACTATCTATTTTTTTTTCTAATTCAACATTTTCAATCTCTATTTTTTTTAAAAAAATCGATTTTTCTATATCTTTTTTTACTACATTGAGTTTTTTTCCATGAATAGCCTTATTTTCTTTGTCAAAAGAATTTAAAACCCCCATAAGTTTTGTAAATTTTCCTTTTTTTCCAGTATATTTTATTTTAAGATTTTCTAGGTTTGTTATATCTTTAGTTTTTTCTAGTTCCGCAGCGAACTCTAATTTAATTTCTTCACTAGTTTTGAGAATATCTTCGATTTTACTCTCCAGAATCTATTAATTAAGTTCTTACCTTTTCCACTAAAGATTTAAAAGCATTGGGATCACTAACAGCCAAATTCGCTAGTACTTTTCTATCTATTTCAATTTTACTTTCAACTAACTTTGATATAAATTCAGAGTATTTAATACCTTGTTCTCTGCATGCTGCATTTATTCTAACTATCCAGAGTTTTCTGAATTCTCTCTTTCTATTTCTTCTATCTCTGTAGGCATACTGTCTATTTTTCTCAACTCTTTGCATGGCTGCCCTAAAAGTATTTTTTTGCCTACCTCTAGAGCCTTTAGCTGCCTTGATTACTTTCAAGTGTCGAGCATGTTTTGTTTTCCCCTTTTTAATTCTGGCCATATTTTTCCTAAATTACAATTATGTTCTTAAGAAGTTTCTTTTAATAGTCTTTTCATCAGATTTTGCTAAGATTGTTGTACCTCTAGCATTTCTAATGAACTTGTTACTCCTTTTAATCATACCATGCCTTTTTCCAGCCTGGTTCATTTTTATTCTACCTGTTCCGGTAAAAGAAAATCTTTTTTTTGCTCCGCTTTTATTTTTTAATTTTGGCATAATATACTCGCTAAGTAACTTACTATATTAATTTAATAGTTCAGATCAAGTATTTATTTTCTCTTTTTGGCTATTGTCTTCTGGGGCTAATATCATTATTGCTTGTCTGCCCTCTAATTTAGGCTCTAGTTCTACTATAGAACAAGAATTAGTTTCTTCTTTTATTTTGTCTAAGATTTTGATTCCTAGTTCTCTGTGGGCCATTTCTCTTCCTCTATACCGCATAGTAATTTTTACCTTATCACCAGCTGAAAGAAACTTTGTAACGCTTTTGATTTTCACATTAAAATCGTTTGTATCTATATTAGGTCTGAATTTTATTTCCTTAATATCTATTACTTTTTGTTTTTTTCTGGCTTTAGCTGCTTTCTTTTGAGCTTCAAATTTAAATTTTCCATAATCCAAAATTTTACATACAGGTGGCTTTGCGTT
Organism: Rickettsiales bacterium; assembly: GCA_002720125.1. Taxonomy (GTDB): domain Bacteria; phylum Pseudomonadota; class Alphaproteobacteria; order TMED109; family TMED109. Next base: position 18,513 of record PBGQ01000015.1, read on the forward strand.
AGGTGAAACCTCTACTAGATCTAGGCCTTCTTTCTCTGCCATTTCTAGAGCTTTACTTAATTTAACTATTCCTATCATTTTTCCTTGATTATCAATTAGTCTGACTGGGTCAATAAATATTTCTCTGTTCACGCGTGGGCCAGCGTTTGATGAAGAACCGTTCCTTACTATGGTATAACCTCCTTTGTAAAATTTTTAATAAGTTATATATAGCGAAAAAACATTTACATTACTATATATTTTTTAAAATAATGTTTTTTATTTCGTTAGGCGAGATATCGTTGATTGATTTTCTTTTTAAGATCATAACGTTTTCAGCAACGGGAGCACATAACTTTGGGTCAGACCCTGAACCGAATAAAACTATTTTTTTAATACTCTTTTTACTACATTCAGATAAAAGATGCATTGGACCTGTATCATTTCCTAAAATAAGGGAAGCTCGCCTAGATAGCGCAGCAAGTTGAACAAAATTAGTCTTTCCTACTAGATTATAACAATTAAAATTTTTAAAGTTAATACTTTTAAATTTTTCTAGTTCGTCTTCACCACCTACTAAGACTGAAAAAAGATTTTTCTTACTCAGATACTGAATTATCTCAATAAAATTTTTTATTTTCCATCTTTTTTCAGGTCTTTTAAAAGAACCTCCTGGAACCAAAATTACATATTGATAAGGTAATTTAAAATTATTAATATCTGTATCTAAAAAACTCCAATCAATTTTTTCAATGCTTTTGATGCCTGCTTTCTCTAATTGCTTTTTGTGCCTTTCTTTAGTGTGTAATCTCTTTCTATTTGCATCTAGATGTGGATGAGAGCATTTTTTTTCTATTCCGTTCCAATTAAATTTTTTAAAGATGGAAAAAATTTTAAAATAAATTTTTGTTCTAAAAGAGGTTTGCAAGTCAAATATCCAATCAAAATTACTTTTATGAAACCAAACAAATAATTTTATAAATTGGTATGATAAAAAAATCTTTGGTCTATTATCTACTATAATTTTATCTATAGATTTTAGGTTAAGAAAAATGTCTGCGTATTTTTCTTCCGTTAGTACAGTTATCTCTGATATTTTAAAATGATTCTTTATTGAATGTATAGCATACAAAGACAGAATAATATCGCCTAAAGCACCATGTTTTATTATAAGAATTTTCTTCATTTATTTTTTTTATCAAAGACAACTAACTTTCTGTAAACATTTACAGTGTTTTGACACATATACTTTGTTAGATAGTTTTTCTTTACTTTTGAGATACTTTTATTTGATAATTTTCTTCTTTCTTGTAAGCTTAAATTTAGAACTTTACTTATATTATTAGATAATTTAGTAATGTCTTTGACAGGAGAAAGTATTCCATTATGATTAGTTTTTATTAATTCTACAGCTCCTCCATGAGAAAAGGCTATAATAGGTTTTCCCATTGCTTGAGTTTCTAATATAACCCTTCCAAAAGCTTCTGGTTTTGTAGAACATGACAATACCAAATCTGCTAACATAAGATAAGCTGGCATATCTCTGGTATTTTCTATAAAAAGAACTTTATCTTGTACATTCAAAGAAACAGCAAGTTTTTGCAATGACATCTTATAGTTAGTTCTATTTTGTTTATCTCCTACTATCATAAGACTTACATTTTTTTCTTTTAGTAAAGCGAGAGCATGTATAGCATATTTATGACCTTTCCACTCTGTCAATCTACCAGGCATCAATATATTATATCTGAACTCTGCTATTCTTAATTTCTTTGCAAGATTTACAACCCTCTGTTGAGAAACTCTTCTGGGTGAAAAAATTTTTTCGTCCACTCCTCTTGGAATTACGAAGATGTTCTTATGTCTATTATATTTTTGATTAATATGCTGTTTTATAAATTCAGAAATTGCTATTACTGCATCACTTTTTAGCATCACACTATTATATTTTTTTTTAAAAAAGTTTTCTAACCCATAAGTGCCATGAAAAGTAGTAACAAATGCAATATTTATTTTTTTTGATGCCAAATAGCAAGACCATGCTGGAGCCCTAGACCTAGCGTGAATAATATTAATTTTATATTTATTCACTATTTCTATAATTTTCTTTATATTCTTTAAAATAGTAATAGGATTTTTACTGTCTACAGGTAGAAATTCCAACTGACATTTTGTTCTACGTAGATCTTTCTCTCTATATCCACCGGATGATAAAACTACGCAAAGCCCCCCTTTTGATTGAACATAATTAGCTATTTCAATGGCACCGGATACTAGTCCTCCTGAACCTAAATGAGGTAAAACTTGCAATAGTTTTATACCTTTAGTATTAAATTTATTAAGTAAAGCCATAAAATAATTTTAATATGTTAGAAAAAAAAATTTCCAAATCTACTTTCATAAAAGTAAAAAATATAAAAATTCACTATATATTAAAAAAGAAAAAAAGAAACGGTACAAATTTTTCTATAGTTTTTCTTTGCGGATATAAGTCTGACGTTAATGGAACGAAAGCTCTATTTATCGATGATCTACAAAAGAAATATGGATTTGAATTTCTAAGATTTGACTATTCGGGTCATGGAGATTCGGGAGGTAGAATAGAAAATAGGAAACTGAGCGAATGGATATACGAAAGTGTTACATTAATAAAAAAAAAAACATCTTACCCTACAATACTTATTGGTTCATCAATGGGAGGATGGATATCATTAGTTATAGCTAAGATTCTAAAAAAAAGAATAGTTGGTGTCATTGGAATTGCTGCGGCGCCTGATTTTACCTCTAAAATTTTAAAAGCGCTTAATGAAAAACAAAAAAAGTTATATGAAAAAAACAATCATATTAAAATTAAAAGTGATTACGATGATAAGGGTTATATTTTTAGTAGGAATTTTATTGAAGACTCAAAAAAATATTTTTTGCTTGGAGAAAAGACAAAGTTAGATTGTAACGTCATACTCTTATACGGTAAAAACGATAAAAGTGTAGAATATGTCTCTCAACTTCAGCTTTTATGCAATCTGGACTGCGAGAAAATTTCTTTAATTGTTAGTCGATCAAGCAATCACCGAATGTCTTCTAAATCTGATTTACGTATTTTGGAAGATAGCATTGCAAAATTTTTACAACTCACGTATTAGATTTTTAAGACCTTCTCTATATGAAGGAAATAAAAAAGTAAAACTAAGCTTGTATCTAATTTTTGAATTATCTACTCTTTTATTATTAGTCCAGTATTTTTTTGTATTTTTTTTCATACTTTTTTGAACATCTAAAAAATCAACAGTCTTAAAATTTTTTATTTTCTTTAGTTTAATAATTTCCCTTAAATAATCTTCTCTGGAACTAGGTTCATTGTCTACCACATTCCATATTTCGTTTGAATATCCTTCTAGCAATATCTTGGTAATTATCCTGCTAATGTCATAGATGTGAATTCTTGAAAAGAAGTGGTTTTTTTTTATTATTACTTCTCTGTGTTTGCCTTTAAAAGAATTACATCTTGAAGGACCATATATTGAACCTAATCTAATGATATTTAATTTAATTTGATTATTTTTACAGAATTTGTTCCACTGCATTTCAGAATATATTCTATTTTTATCTAATATGTTTTTACCTTTTATGGTTGATGTCTCATCAACAAGATTTCCGTTATGATTACCATAAACACCTGTAGTAGATATATAAACAACTGAATTTATATTTGACTTGGCAATAAATTTAAAATATTGGAGTAATATAGGACAACCTATTTTAGATGGTGGAGCAGTAATAATTAGGTGTGTTGCCTTACTAATGGCAAATTCTGTTTTTTCTCTAGGATATAATTTTAGATTATCTATAGAATTAGATTTAATTTTTTTTTTATTAGACGTTATACCTATAGATCGAACACCATGGGCACAGAGTTCTTTTAACAGAAACATTGCTGTGTAACCATATCCTAAAGAGCAAACTATCATAGATCAAAATCTATCCCATTCTTTTTTTACAAGACTAGATTTTTCTTTAAAATATCTTTTTTGTTTTTCTATCCTATATGCTTTTTTATTAATATTGTAGAGTGACCATACTGCAATAGATTTTACTATCTCATCCTCAAAATCAAGTTTCTTTATAACATGACATGAAAAACATTGTTTTTTTGTATTTCCAATCGCAATAAGTACATTTCTTAAAAAACGTATATATCCTAGTCTTCTTAATGGAGTTCCTGAAAAATAAGTTCTATAAGCATATTCATCAAAACATATTAATTTTTTTAATGATGGTAATTCTAGCTTTTTTATTATATCAAATTTCATTTCATTGTATTTTTTTGCAAACTTATTCCAAGGACATATTGATAAACAATCATCGCATCCAAAGATCCTGTTACCAATTGCTTTTCTATATTTATAATCAATTTGTGTTTTGTGTTCTATTGTTAAATAAGAAATACATTTGGTGGCGTCTAATTTATATGGAGAATCAAATGCTTTAGTTGGACATACTTCAATGCAGGATTTACACTTGCCACAATTTCTTTTTATTTCTGTAGTATTAAGGAATTTTTGATTTGTTAATATAATACCTAAGAACAACCACGATCCAAACTTTTTGGATACTATATTTGTATTTTTTCCAAACCATCCTGTACCTGATAATTCTGCTAAAGGTTTTTCCATTAATGGTGCTGTATCAACAAACACCTTAACCTTCATACCCTGCGTGCTTGAAATATCTCTAGCTAAAGATTTAAGTTTTGATTTTATAACTTTATGATAATCTTTTCTTCTAGCATATATTGAGATATAAGCCTTATCCGATTTCTTTAATCCTTGCATAGGATTTATATCAGGCGCATAATTTAATCCTAAAACAATAGCACTTTTTGCCTCAGCCCAAATATTTTTTGGATTGCTTCTAATTTTTGCTTTATCTTCTAACCATAACATTTCACCGTATTTTTTATTTTTAATAAATTCTTTAAGATTCTGGCTGTAGAAATCAAATTTTTCAAAATTAGTAAATTGAACTTCTTCAAAACCTACTCCCTTAGCTTTAGAAGTAATTTCCCTAATTGTACTTTCTTTTATCATTAAAAATCTAAATTATTATAGTGTTTTGAAGGAGCTATATCATAAATCTTTTCATCTAGTATATCTCTAAAAGAAGGTCTGCTTTTCATAAGTGCATACCATTTCTTTGAAAAAATAAATTTGTTCCAACTAATCTCATCTAAGTAATCTAAAGAAGATAGAGTTGCAGCATACAAAATATCTGCTGCTGATAATGTTTCACCTGCTAGGTAAGTTCTTTTTTTTAGTATCCATTCAAAGTATTTAAGATGATTATCNAGGTTTGCTCTTCCAGCTTTTAATGCTTCTGAAGATGGTCTACCTTTCCCCATTATTTTTTTGAAGACTCTTTCCTCGATTATNTTNTCAACTACTTCCCTGTGCATCTTACTTTCTATCCATTTAAATATTCTTCTAACCTCTAACCTATAAAGTGGGTCCACCCCTATAAATTTTTCACCTACATTGTTGTCGTCCAAATATTCCACTAAATTCAATACTCCAATAATATTTATACCTCTGTCATCTATTGTTACTGGCAAACTACCCTCGGGATTAATTTTTAGGAATTCAAGCCTTCTTTGCCATATTGGTTCATTTATGGTCACAAATTCTAACTTCTTTTCGTAAAGAATAAGCTTAGCCGCTCTACTTAAGGTATGGAGTGGTAGATAAAATAATTTATACATATTAGTTTAAATTTAGTATAAAAATATATATTCTCAATAAAATATTAGGAGTTTATTATACTTAATCTTGATTTAATNTTTTATTCAATAATACAAGGACTAACAGAATTTCTTCCTGTATCTAGTTCTGCACATTTATATTTTCTAGAGAAATTTTATAAATGGGAAAATATAGGAGTAATTTTCCCGTTAGCAGCTCATCTAGGTACTCTTATAGCAGTAGTATTACATCAAAAAAAAAAAATATTTGAGGTAGTTGTTAAAGATATAATCGAAAATAGCAATTATACTTTAATAAAAATTATAATTATATCAATATTACCAACATTAATAATAGGTATTTTACTTGCTACTATTTTTAGTAAATTTTATAACTTTAGTCTTTTAATTATTGGTATATCAACTATCATAGGAGCTATACTTCTTGAAATGTCTGATAGAAAAAAATGTGACTCCATAAATTTATCTGATTTAGGTTACAAAAAATCAATTTTTATTGGTTTTTTTCAAACCCTTTCGCTAATACCTGGGATGAGTAGATCAGGAACAGTAATTACTGCCATGCGCTTTTTAGGAATTGATAGAAAAACATCAATATCTTTTTCTCTTTTGTCAGGTATTCCAATAATCTTAGCTGCTTGCACCTTTAGTATTTACAGTATCATTTATTTTAAATCTTCTTTAGTTTATGATTTTTTTTTAATAAGTTTCTGCTCTTTTATCGCAGGATATCTTTCTATAAAATTTATGCTAATTTGGGTAGAGAAGTTTTCTTTTAGACTATTTGTTTTTTATAGATTGGTTTTAGGTGTTTTTATAATTTTATACTATTTCAATTAAAAAAATGTCCTCCTTTTTTTTTGAAACTTTTTAATTGTTTAGAAAGCATAATCTCAAAGGGTTGCGTTACATAACTTATTTTTTTTTTATAGTTATATTTTTTAGAAATAATATTGTCCTTCTTTAAGAGTTCAATTTGATCTCTTGTTATAAGAGCTTTTGGTAAAAGTTCAGCAAATAGTGCCATCTTGCTAGCTAAAGAAAAGGGAATATTTACTAAAATTCTTTTTATTTCTATTTCTTTGAGTATTGCCATTAATATTTCTTTAAATGATATTATGTCTTCCCCTCCCACTTCTATGATGTCATTTTCAATAATGTCTTTTTCTAAATCTAATAAAATTATATTTACGAGATCTTGAACCCAAATTGGTTGGAATTTTGTTCTCCCTTCTCCTATAAGTGGTAAAAATGGTGAAACTTTGGAAATTTTTGCAAAAAGATTTATAAAGTTATCCTCATCTCCATATACGATAGAAGGTCTTATAATAGTAAATTTCTTAAAATTATTTAATATTTTTTCTGCTTTATATTTAGTTTTAGCATACTTTGAGGATGATTTTTTTTCAGCTCCTATCGCAGATAAATGTATAATCTTGTCTATATTTAACTCATTACAGGATGATACAAGATTTTTAACTCCTTCCACGTGAACATTTTCAAAGGTGTTTTTTTTCTTACTTTCTAATAATCCAACTAAATTTATAACAATATTTGAGCCCTTTATTGTATTAGTAAGTTTTTCCTTATTCTTAATGTCACAATTGATTTGTCTACATTGACCTAATTTGAAAGTGGTTATTTCTTTTTTAATTTGTTCTGCATTTCTTGAAATTACATTTACATAATAGCCCTTATCTAATAAAGAATTAACCAAATATTTTCCGATAAAACCTCTGCCCCCAATAACACTAATAATTTTTTTTTCATTTTTGAACATTCAAAAACCTGTGCTTGAAATTAATATTTATAATTAAAAAATAATAAAATTATTTAATAGCATAATGTTTATTAAAATCTATAATAATATTTAAAAAATGAATTATTTATATAAATCAGATATCCCTAATAATTTAAAATCAACCTCTATGTTGGCTTTGGACACTGAAACAATGGGATTAAATTACCAAAGGGACAGACTATGTGTGGTACAGATTTCATTTGGTGATAAAAATGCGCATTTAATAAAATTTGATGACTTTAAAGACTATAAGCAAGCCCACAACTTAAAACTATTAATGAAAAATAGAAAGATTTTGAAAGTTTTTCATTATGCTAGATTGATTTAGCGATAATAAAAAAATATTTAGGGGTAATGCCGGCGCCAGTTTATTGCACAAAAATAGCATCTAAAATAGCTCGTACTTACACAGACAAACATGGTTTAAAAGAAGTATGTAAAGAGTTGTTGAATGTAGAAATATCTAAGCAGCAACAAAGTAGTGATTGGGGCAAGACAGACTTAACTAAGAGTCAAATTAATTATGCAGCTAATGATGTATTGTATTTGCACGAACTCAAAAGCAAACTTGATGAAATTCTCAAAAGAGAAAAAAGAATTGATTTAGCTTACTCAATTTTTAAATTTCTTCCAGTTAGAGTAAAACTAGATTTGATGGGCTGGCAAAATACTGATATTTTTTCACACTCTTAATATGATTCTCAAATTTGGAAAAAAAATAATAGCAGAAGAGTCCAAGGCATTATTGGTTTTATCCAACTTATTGGATAAGAGTTTTATTTACGCTGTAAGAAAAATATCCGAATGTAAAGGAAATATTATTTTTTCTGGAGTAGGAAAATCAGGATATATAGCTAGAAAAATTTCCTCAACGCTTACATCTACTGGAACGCCTTCTATCTTTATTCATGCTACTGAAGCTAGTCATGGAGACCTCGGTTTCATTAGAAAAAAAGATCTATTAATATTAATATCTAACTCAGGTAATACTAGAGAACTAATAGATATTTCTAAATTAAGCTTTCTAAATGGTAACAATGTAATTTTAATAACATCTAATAAAAAAAGCTTAATATCAAAGTTTGCTTCTAATGTTATTTTACTTCCAAAAATGAAAGAAGCAGGAGAAAACAACTTAGCACCAACCAATTCAACAACTATGACATTAGCACTTGGAGATGCAATTTCACTAGCAGTAGCCAAAATTAAGAATTTTACTAAGCAACAATTTGGTAAAAATCATCCTGGAGGAAATATAGGTCTAGAACTTACACCAGCTGAAAATATAATGCATGTAGGTAGAAAAATGCCAATTGTAAAAGAAACAGATGTTATGAAAAAAGTAATAATAGAAATCTCAAAGAAAAGTTTTGGTTGTGCTGGCATAGTTAATCAAGCAAATAAACTAACAGGCATCATAACAGATGGTGATTTAAGAAGAAATATGAATTCTTTACTTTTAAATAAAAAAGCAAAAGATGTTATGAGTAAAAGTCCAAAAACAATTCTTAAAAATGTTTTTACAAATGAGGTACTTTTGTTGCTTAATAAACATAAAATAACATCTCTATTTATAGTTAATAATAAGAAAAGTTTAAGACCCATCGGCATAGTTCATTTGCATGACTGTTTAAGATCATTGTAAATACAATGTTTCTAGAAAGTTACAAACCAAGACACAGCAAAATAAAAAAAAAAAATTTGTTTGGTCTAATCAAGTATGTAATATTTATTAGTGTATTACTTATATTAGTATTAGTTTTTGCTATATCAGAACCAAAAGACAATAAGAAAACCCTTGATAAAGAATTTTTTATTGGAAATTATGAGAAGTCTAAAAATATACTTAGAATAGAAAACGCTACTTTTGTTGGAAAAGATAAAAAAAGAAGACCGTATACAATTACAGCCAAATTGGCAATAAAAGAAAGTTCTAAAAAAAATACCTTCATGCTTGAATCTTTAAAAGCAGACATTTCATTAAAAGAAAATAATTGGCTAATATTGAAAACAAAAAAGGCTTTTTTTGATATTAATTCAAAAGTACTGTCATCTAACCAAAGTGTGGGAGCATTTTATGATGATGGAACAAGTTTTATATCTCCTAGTTTAAGCTATAATTTAAATAACGGCATAATTTATGGAAACGAGGGTATTGAAATGTTAGGAAAATGGGGTAATATTAAGTCAGATTATTTTTCTTACAGTACTGACGACGAAGTTTTAGTTTTTGATGAAAATCCAGTAATGTTAATTAATCAATAAAACCTAGACCAATGAATAAAATTATATTTCTCTTAATACTACTAAGCTCTATAAGTTTATCACAGAACTATTCTGATCCTATAGAAATAACTGCAGACAAAATGGAATGGAATAGAGATAAAGATATTGCTGTTGCACTAGGAAATGCAAAGGCAATTCAAGGAAATAGGATATTATTTGCTAACAAAATTGTTGCCAGTATAGCAGAAAAAAAAAATTCTGGGGAAATTGATACACTGCATGCTATTGGAAATGTTAAATTTATGAGAGATGCAGAAGAAGCCTATGGGAAAGAAGCAATATATGACTTAAAAAAAGAAACTATAGTAATAGAAGGTAATGTTAGTTTAAAAAAAAATGGCAATATTATGGTTGGTGAGAAATTACTGATTGACTTTCGGTCTGGAATTAGTCAAATAGAAGGGGCTAAGAATAAAGGCAAAGTAAAAATGAAATATAATTCGCCTAGCAAAGATTAGAAATGTATAAAAATCCAAAGTTAGTATTTAAAAATAAAGGATTGGAGGTCTCTAACATAGGAAAGAGCTTTAAAAATAAACCTATTGTAAGAGGGGTATCACTAAATATTACAAGAGGTGAGATTGTCGGTTTGCTTGGCCCAAACGGAGCAGGTAAGACTACTAGTTTTTATATTATCATGGGATTAATATCCGCTGATTACGGTGTTATTAAAATCAATGGTGATGACATTACCAATTTACCTGTTCATCTTAGAGCCAGAACTGGTCTTGGATATCTTCCACAAGAATCTTCAATTTTTAGAGGAATGACTGTAGAAAAAAATATCATGTCAATTTTAGAACTTGTAGAAAAAGACAATGAAAAACGCCATTTAATGCTTGATAGTTTATTAGCTGAATTTTCTATAAGTCATTTAAGAAGAGCGTCTGCAATTACTCTCTCTGGAGGAGAGAGAAGAAGAGTAGAAATAGCACGAGCATTATCATCCCAGCCATCATTTCTACTTTTAGACGAACCTTTAGCTGGTATAGATCCTATATCCATATCAGAAATAAGTGATTTAATTATGCAAGTTAAAGAGAGAAATGTTGGTGTATTAGTTACAGACCACAACGTAAGAGATACCCTTGATATAGTAGATAGAGCATATATAATCCACAATGGAATAATTTTAAAAGATGGAAAACCTAAAGACATTATACAGGACAAAAATGTAAAGCAAGTCTATCTTGGAAATAAATTTAAATTTTAAATTAAAGTGGTCTAAATTGGATAGAGATATTTATACAATTAAATTAGAAGATTATAAGAAAGCACAGCATATAACGGTTAATAAAAATAGCTTTATAGACATAAATCTCAGAAATGAAAAAGACGTGCTTAATGAAATTACTAATATATGCAAGAAAGCATACCGTTGCAGCGAATGTGGTAAAATATCTTTAGAAGATGATACAAATGATAATATAGCTTTAGACAATGGAGTATTATTAATAAATAAACTCGTAAATAATATACAAGAAAATTATTTAGTCTTTTTAAGATTAAAAAACCCCATTTCTTTTAAGAAAAGTGTTAGTCTTAAAAGTGATCTTATATTTACATTATTTAGCCCAGTGAATCTTGATACATTTAATAGGCTTCAAATTTTATCAAAATTATCTAGAATATTAAATAAGCAAAATATTAGGAATAAAATAAAGGGAGCTCTCAAAGCAGAAGATGTTATAGCTCTATTTGTTACAACATAAGGAGAAAGTATGGTGTTTGATGATTATAAAGTAGCCGATATAAAACTGGCTGAATGGGGTGCTAAAGAAATAAAAATAGCTGAGACAGAAATGCCAGGTCTTATGGCTCTTCGCGAAGAGTTTGCAAATTCTAGACCTTTAGAAGGAGCCAATATTATTGGTTGTTTGCATATGACGATTCAAACTGCTGTACTTATAGAAACTCTAGTAGATTTAGGAGCTGCTGTTAGATGGTCATCTTGCAACATATTTTCTACTCAAGATCATGCTGCAGCTGCTATTGCAAAAAAAGATATACCTGTTTTTGCTTGGAAAGGAGAAACAGAAGAAGAATTTTGGTGGTGTATAGAAAAAACTATTGTAGCCAATCACTGGAAACCTAACTTAATACTTGATGATGGTGGAGACCTCACTAAAGTAATGCATGAAAAATATTCTAGTATGCTAACAGAAATAAAAGGTATTAGCGAAGAAACAACTACAGGCGTACAAAGATTATATGAAATGCAAGAAGATAACACACTCAAGGTTCCTGCAATAAATGTAAATGACTCGGTCACAAAATCAAAATTTGATAATCTTTATGGTTGTAGAGAAAGTTTGGTTGATGGAATTAGAAGAGCCACTGATGTAATGTTATCGGGAAAAGTTGCACTGGTTGCCGGCTATGGCGATGTAGGAAAAGGATCTGCAGCAAGTTTAAGAAATGCTGGTGCTAGAGTAATGGTTTCAGAGGTTGACCCTATATGTGCCTTGCAGGCATCAATGGAAGGATATGAGGTAGTAAATGTTGATGATATTGCTGACAAACCAGATATATTCGTAACGGCAACTGGAAATATAGATGTTATAACACTTGAGCATATGAGAAAAATGAAAGACCAAGCAATTGTCTGTAATATAGGCCATTTTGACTCAGAAATCCAAGTCAGTGCTCTAAATAATTTAAAATGGGAAGAAATTAAACCTCAAGTGGATCAAGTGACCTTTCCTGATGGAAAAAAAATAACTATTTTAGCTAAAGGAAGACTCGTTAATCTTGGTTGTGCAACAGGCCATCCTTCTTTTGTTATGAGTGCATCATTTACAAATCAAGTACTTGCCCAGATTGAGCTTTTTAAAAACAGTAAGAATTATGCTAACAAAGTATATACCTTACCTAAATCTTTAGATGAAAAAGTAGCCCAGTTACATCTTGATAAAGTTGGAGCAAAACTTACCAAACTATCTGATAAGCAAGCAAAATATATAGGTGTTAATGAAAAAGGGCCATTTAAAACGGACCAATATAGATATTAGAATGCTCTTGGCAAAGATAGATGTTAAAAGCGAAAAAAAGACTAAATATATAGCAGAAAAACTGTATAACATAAGTAAGATAGGCGATGTTTTTGCTTTCACAGGAGATGTAGGTGTTGGAAAAACAACTCTAATAAGATACTTTATTAGAAAAGGAGGAAAGGAAAATATTATTACCAGTCCTACTTACAATATATATTTCAAGTATTCTTCTAAGAAGTCGACTATTTTTCACTTAGATGCCTGGCGATTAAAGAGCGATGAAGAGATAATAAATCTTGGAGTAACGGACTTTTTTTATAAATCAATTTTTTTAATTGAATGGGCAGAAAAAATTGAAAGATTTTTACCTAGAAATAAATTAAATATTCACATTGAATACAAAAAAAAAAATAGAATTATCTATTTTAAAGGTGATAGTTCTTGGGTAAGCAGAATAAAAGATTTACCAAATGGATACTGACACTAGAATATCGAGATACTTAAAAGATATTGAATATAATTATGAAGAGATAGTAGCTTTACAGGTTGATGCTTCAAGAAGAAAGTATTTTAGAATAAGCCATAAAAATAATTCAGCAATTCTAGTTGACTCTTCTTTAGAAAAGACTTCCCTTATAGATTTTCATAAGATGTCTCTTTGGCTTAAGAGTCAAGGATATTCTTCTCCCAAAATATATAATGTTAACTTTAAAAAAGGTCTTTCAATTATGGAAGATTTTGGTAATAACAAATTCAGTAGTTTTTTTTTAAATAATAAGAAAAATGAATATTCAATTTATTTAGAAACTATTAGATTGCTTCTTNATTTATCTAAAAAAAAACGACCAGATTTTTTAAGAAACTTTTCTAAAAATGTATTGTTTAGAGAACTTTCTATTTTTCTTGATTGGCACAATTACTATAAAAGAGAAAAGAAGAAAAATGAAATATCAGAGTGGAATCTCATCTGGGATAATTTATTTAATATTGCCTTAAAGGACAAGAAAAAATCAGTTGTTTTAAGAGATTTTCACATCGATAATCTTTTCTTATTGAAAAAAAGAAAAGGAATAAAAAGAATAGGGCTTATAGATTTTCAAGATGCACTTTTTGGTCATCCTTGTTATGATTTAGTGTCATTATTGCAGGACGTTCGTGTAAATATCCCTAAAAGGAAAGAGTATAAATTATTAGATGCGTATTTATCATGCTATTCAGGGTCCCGCGAAAATTTTAAGCAAAGCTATTTGATATTGGGGACTCAAAGATTAATAAAAATAATTGGAATTTTTAAAAGGCTAGAATATTTACAAAAAAAAAAGGTATATTTAAATTATTTGCCCAGAACATGGAAATTGTTAAATGGTAATCTAAAACATCCTCTATTTAGAGATTTAAATTTATGGTTTAAAAGTTATGGAAATTGAAGGTAAAAGATCAAAACTTCTGGTAAGTGAAGAAGCAATGATATTAGCTGCAGGTAGAGGTAATAGAATGAGATACTTTACAAAGTATATAGCAAAACCTCTGATTAAAATAGAAAATAAAAGTTTGCTAGAGTTAAATCTAATAAAATTATCTAGTACAGGTATTAAAAAATGTATAATTAATACTAGTTACAAGCATTTGAGCGTTAAAAAGTTTATTAAAACCTACAATTTTAGAAAAAAATATCCAAAGATAATTGTTTCTAATGAAACTAACAGATTGGAAACTGGAGGAGGTGTAAAGAATGCACTTCAAAAATTTACTAGAGAAAAAGTTTTAGTTATTAATGGAGATTCTTTAATAATAAATAGTAGTTGTACTTGCCCCATAAAAAATTTGTATAATTATTTCTCTGATTACATGGATATATTACTTTTGCTAGTTCCAAAAAAAAATGCAATAGGTTATAGTGGAAACGGTGATTTTTTAAGATCCAGTAATTGTGAAGTATTTAATATTAAAAGAAAAAAAATACTAGATAAGAGTGGTTTAGTTTTCACAGGTTGGCAAATTATTAAAAAAGATATTTTAAACAGTATAAGCAAAGATATTTTTTCATTGAATTTAGCTTATAATCTAGCTGAAAAAGAAAAAAAATTATACGGTATTGTATATGATGGAACATTTCTTCACATTGGCAATCCTAAATCATACCTACTTGCTAGAAATCATCTAAAAAAAAATAATTTAAAGTTGTCATGAATTTTGTTTTTTACGACTTAGAAACTACAGGAAGATCAACTCATTGGGATCAAATAATACAAGTAGCTGCAATATATACTGACCCTAATTTAAATATTTTGGACCAGATAAATGAAGTATGCAGGCTTAAATCATTTTGTCTACCGAACCCCGAAGCATTGTTAGTCAATAAAATTTCAATCAATACTTTAACAAATTCTAATCTTAGTTTATTTGAGCTTGCAAAAAATATCTCTAAAAAGTTTAAAAAATGGAGTCCAGCAATTTTCATCGGTTACAATTCAATTTTGTATGATGAAGAAATACTTCGTAATACTTTTTTTAGCAACTTAATTGATCCCTACCTAACAATAAAGAATGATAATTTAAGAGCTGACTTAATTAACTCAGTAAGAGTATCAAACTATTTTCATCCTGAAATAATAAAAAGTAAGATAAATCAACAAGGTAATCCCATATTAAAATTAGAGGATATTGCATATGTTAATGGAATATCAAATTTCACAGCACATGATGCCTTAGGAGACACAAATGCTACTATTGAATTATCTAAATTAATAAAGGAAAGGCTTCCTAATTTATG
Source organism: Rickettsiales bacterium (assembly GCA_002720125.1). Taxonomy (GTDB): domain Bacteria; phylum Pseudomonadota; class Alphaproteobacteria; order TMED109; family TMED109. Next base: position 34,100 of record PBGQ01000015.1, read on the forward strand.
GAATATTGGATTCTCCAATCTCAAAAAGAAAGAGATAGAAAAAAAAATTTTAGAGAAGCCTTTTTGTCATCTTGAAACTTACTTTGGAAGAACCAAGGCCTATTTTCTTTCTTTTATAGATTATCATCCTTTTTACAAATGGGCTTTGTGTTTTGACCTGAGGAAAAATCCATCAGAAATACTTCAATTAGATGATGCAAAATTTTGTAAACTACTAGAAGAAAGTCCAAAAGTAATTCGTAATATAAAATTAAATAAAAGTCCGTTTATTATTCCAATAGAATATATGAAAGATATTAATTATGCTTTAGATCCTTCTTTAGAGGAAATTTTTAAAAGGCATAACTTTATTTTAGAAAATAAAGAATTTAGAACAAGAGTAACTAAATTTTTTGAAGAACGTATTAATTCCTTAGAAAAAACCTCTTCCCAGATAGACTTGTATGCCGAGGAAACAATTTACAAGAATTTTATAAAAAGAAACGATGCCGAAACAGCAAAAGATTTTCATAATGGTAGTTGGAATGAAAGACTACTAATTAGAAATAAGTTTAAGGACGAACGTCTAAATTATTTTGCAAATCTTATAATTTACGAAGAACAACCACAATTACTCGAAAAAGATTTAGTAAAAAAAATTCAAAGAACCATTTGCGAAAGATTGCTTAGCAATAATAATGAAAAGTGGCTTACTATATATAATGCTTACAAAATTATTGATGACTTAAGGGCCAAAGATAATATACAAAATAACTATACAACCTTAAGCTTTTTAGATGATCTAAATAAGTATATAGAAACTGTTGAAAAAAAATTACAAAAATATACAATATAATTATGTCAATATTAGAAGTAAACGATAATGAATTTGAGGAAAAAGTTTTAAAGAGCACTAATCCTGTATTATGCGACTTCTGGGCAGAATGGTGTGGCCCATGTAAACAAATAACACCAATACTTGAGGAGCTATCAGAAGAATTTGATAATAAAATTACAATTGCAAAAATTAATATCGATAATAATCCTGAAATTCCTTCACAATATAATATAATGAGTATTCCGACCTTACTTCTTTTCAAAGAGGGAAAGTTGGTTTCAAATCAGGTAGGATTACAAGAAAAGATAACTCTCAGTAATTGGATTAACGATAATATATAAGACTAACAGGCTAATCCAGTTCTAATACTTCACTTATTAGACTTATAGAACCAGTTACTAAAAGATTTTTATTGCATCTATTTTTAAGAAAAGAAGAACACATCTCTATTGAGCTGGAAATATTTTCAGATACTATTGTGTTTACTTTTAGTGCATCTGAAACCTTCTTAATTTTGTAGGGATTGATGTTGGATATTTTAAAATTTTTAACTAGGCATAATATAGAAGGATTAATTTTTACTATATAAGGAATTATATCATTTATATCTTTGTTTGTTCCTAAACCAAGAATCATTGCTAATCTATTTAGTTTGTTTTTTTTTATCCAGTCTTCTAATACCTTAAATCCTAAACCATTGTGTGCAGCATCTATCCATATATTTATGTCTTTATATTTATTATGTAATCTTCCTTCAATTTTTTGTAATCTTCCAGGCCAACTTATTTGACTAAGGCCAGTAATAATTTTTTTAGGTTTTATTTCAAGATTATACATATTCTCACAAGCTAATATTGCGCACCCTGCGTTTAAATACTGATGGTCTCCCAACAATGATAGATTACTTAAATCAATATTAATATTCTTATATGACATTATTTTATTTTTTATGATCCAATCTTTTCCATAAATAAAGCTGATATTTTTCTTTTGTATTATCTTTTTAGCCAAGACAGGATATACTTTCTTTTCTTGTTTTGAGCAAATAGTTATGCCATTGCTTTCAATTATTCCTGCTTTTTCTGCTGCTATTTCAGTTATTTTTTCTCCCAAAAAGTTTTTGTGGTCTAATCCTATTGGTGTAATTATAGATATTTTATTATTTTTAATAACATTTGTTGCATCGAGTTTACCACCTAAACCTACCTCGATAATATTTACATCTGAAGGATTTTCTGAAAAGGCTAAGAATGCTCCTGCCGTAAATATTTCAAAAAATGTGATTGGGTTTTTATCATTGCTATCATATACCTTTTCTAATACTTCAATTAAATATTTGTCAGATATCTTTTTATTATTAAGAAAAATTCTTTCATTAAAAGATAATATGTGCGGGGATCTATAAACATTCACTTTTTTTCCTATATTCGCAAGCAACTGAAAAATAATAGTCGCTGTAGATCCCTTTCCATTAGTCCCTGCAATATGTATGACATTGGACAGCTTCAGATGCGGATTATCTAGTTTTTCTAAAAGTTTTTTAATTCTACCCAATGAAAGATCTATATCTTTAGGATGCAATTGAGCTAATGCCTTTAATAATTTATTAATCCTACTGTTTTTGTGAGAGATATATTTTAAGTCATACACTTAATTATATTTTTATTTGTGTAAGTGTTTAAGCAAAGAATATAGTTTCTTCCTAAGGTTTTTTCTATGAACAATTAAATCTATAGCTCCATGTTCCAAGAGATATTCGCTCTTCTGAAATCCATCAGGCAAATCTTTATTTATTGTTTTCTTTATTACCCTTGGACCAGCAAATCCAATGAGAGCTCCTGGTTCTGCCATTAGTACATCTCCTAACATGGTAAATGATGCGGACACTCCTCCGAAAGTAGGGTTAGTAAAAAGACATAAGTAAGCTAATTTGCTTTCCTTAAATATTTCTATGGCTGCAACAGTTTTTGGCATTTGCATTAAAGATAAAATACCTTCTTGCATTCTTGCACCTCCTGATGAAGATATCATTAGAAGTGGGCATTTTTGCTTTTTTGCAACTTGGGTTGCTTTCACTATGCCCTCTCCAACTTTTAATCCCATGGATCCCCCCATAAAGTTAAAGTCCATTATAGCTGCTACAATTTCTATATTATATATTTTTCCTGAAGCCAGTAATATAGCATCTTGCCTTTTGACTTTTTCCCTTTCTTTTTTAAGTCTTTCTTGATATTTGACTTTATCTTTAAATTTTAATGGGTCTTCGGTTACTTCTGGTATTTTGATTTCTTCAAATTTTTTGTTATCGAAAATACTTTCTAGCCTATTCTCTATCGGCATCTGCATATGAAAATCACAATTAGGACATACAAATTGCTGTTCTTTTAATTCTCTGTGAAAGATCATCTGATTGCAAGAAGTACATTTTTCCCACAAATTTTCTTTTTTAATTATTTTAGACTTTATAGATCTTAGTTTGGGTTTTACAAAGTTAGTCAACCAATTCATTTTTCACCTAGCTTTGCTGTTTTAATTTTTTTTGAATACTGTTTAGTTAGTTTAAGAACATTTTTGATTATTTGGTTATCATTATTTTTATTATTTTCTATTTGTTTAATAATTGCACTACCCACTACAACTCCATCTGCGTATCTTGCTACCTTATTTGCTTTTTCTGGAGTATCAATGCCAAAGCCAACTACAAAAGGTAATTTAGCTATCTTTTTAAGTCTTTTATAGCTTTCCTCTATATGTTTGAAACTATTTATTTTAGCACCAGTAATACCTGTAATAGATACATAATACAAAAAACCAGTGGTCTTACTTATTATTTTTTTTAATCTTAAAGAATTAGTCGTAGGAGTAGTCAACTTTATAAATTTTAATTTAGAATTATAGAACTTTTTTTCTATCTTTTTGTCAGACTCACTTGGAAGATCAACAATTAATACTCCATCGATACCGTTCTTTCTAGCATTTTCTATAAATTTATCAACACCATACTTGAATATAGGGTTATAATACCCCATGAGTATTATGGGAGTATAGGAGTCGTCTTTTCTAAAAAATTTTACCATATTAAAAATTTTAATTATTTTCGTTCCATTTTCTAAAGCCCTATTATAACTTTTCTGGATAGTTGGCCCGTCTGCCATTGGATCACTGAATGGCATTCCCAACTCTATAAGATCAGCTCCAGCTTTCGGTAATTTTTTTATTATCTTTAAAGTTGTAGATATGCTGGGATCGCCTGCTGTTAAGAATGTTATAAGAGCAGCTCGATTATTTTCTCTTAACTTTCTAAAAGTATTATCTATTCTGTCTATCATTATACAATTATTTTAATGAATTCATAATAGTATCAAGATCCTTATCTCCTCTTCCACACATATTCATAACAATGATATGGTCCCTCTTTTTCTGAGAAGCATACTTTAGAACAAAATGTAGAGCATGTGCTGGCTCTAAAGCTGGAATTATACCCTCTAGCCTGCTACATAATTTTAAAGCATTTAAAGCCTGTTTATCATTAACATAAACATACTTTACTCTTCCTTTATCTTTTAGCCAACTATGTT
>PBGQ01000016.1 GCA_002720125.1 Rickettsiales bacterium
TAGTATTTAAAAATAATAGTATCTCAATATCTAATAAAGTTACTCATCATTAATTTTTTTTATTTTCGATAAAATTTTATTTATTTCCTTCTCAAAGTCTTTAAAGTCCTCTTGATCTAACTTTTTCCCGTCAGGAAGCTTTAATTTATATGGATTTACTTGTTTATTATTAACAATTATCTCATAGTGTAGATGTGGTCCAGTTGAACGACCTGAGTTTCCTACAAAACCAATAATGTCACCTTGCTTAACATATTTACCTTTTTTAATACCCTTAGCAAATTGATTTAAATGCGCATATGCAGTTTTATATTTTGAATTATGTCTAATTCTAATATATTTACCATAACCTCCATACCTATTGGCTCTTTCAACTCTTCCATCTCCTGCTGCATAAATAGGAGTTCCTATTCTTGCTGCAAAATCTACCCCTTTGTGTAATCTTGTATATCCTAGTATCGGATGCCGTCTATTGCCAAAACCGGATGAAATCCTAGCTCCATCTATAGGTGTACGCATTAATTTCTTTCTTATACTTTTTCCATTGGAGTCAAAATAATCATATTCATTTTCTGAAAGTTTAAATTTAAACATTTCAATATTTTTTTTTTTCAAAATTGCCTTAGAATAAATTATATCTCCTGATTTAATAAATTCATTTTTATAATCATAAAATTTTTCATACAAGACTTCAAAAATTGCTCCTGGCTTAATATCTCTCTGAAAATCTATTGAGTAACTGAACAATCTTACCATGTCAATTAATACCTCTATAGGAAGATCCTCTTTTTCTGAGTCTAGAAATAAATTTTTTTGAATCGAAATTTTAGAATATTTTAAGCTTGTTCTTAATGGAATCTTATATAAATATATTTTGAAATCATCTCTTATTTTTACTAATTGCAACTCCTTTATAGAGTCTAGTTTTATTGAAAAACCATACAGCTTGTTATCCTTGAAGATGATTTTTAGTTTTTGACCAACTTGGATTTTTTTTGGATTATAAAATCCTTTCATTTTACTAAGAATTTTTTGAATATCTGTTTCTGATATATTTGCATTTCTAAGAATAAGTGATAAGTTACTGCCTTTTTTAACTTTAATTTCATTTTTTTTTAGATTTGTTGCATTAAATAGGCTGATCCTTGTATTATTTAGTTTAGGGAAATACTGAAACTCTTTACCAAGAGATTTTTTAATGTTTCTACTAAAATTATCCTTTCTAAATATTTTTGCTNTATAACCTGTAGGGCTATCAGTTACTGCAGCAACTCTATTTTTGTTGATTACAATATAAAACGCTAATAGTTTTTTATTTTTAGTTTTAAATATTTTTCCTCTAGTACCAACCTTTATTTTAGAAGGTTCAAAAATTTTTTTAAATTCCCTTACTGCATCTCTTATTTCCTTTTTTTTGTTAAGATTTGCATACAGTAATTCATATAAAGTTGTCCCCTTTTCAAAAACTAGTTCTTTTTCTATAAATCCACCAATAGTTTCCTTTTCCAATTGTTTATTTTCAGTTAAAGGTAAAATGTTATCAATATTAGATAATCCAGCAGTGTCCTCAGAAATAATTTNTTTTGCTTTNNTAAGGCTAGTTATGTGTGAAATAAATTTATCCTTTGATCTTGTTATCAAAACGGCTTCTAATCCGTCAACATTTANAGCAAATACATTAATCTCTTTTCCTAAAGGAGGCATNATGAGATAGCTTTTTTTANTTAACCTTTCTAGAGGATAAGCTCTTTTAAAAGCTTCAGTTGCCTTAATGGCATCAGAAAATTCTAATCCAGCACCTCTTAGAACCTCAATTAATATCTCTTTATTAGTTTCTATTTTCTGTTCACCAATTACCTGTGAAAATAAAATCTTATTTAATAGAAGAAAAATAAATATTAAGACATTTAATGATATTTTTATATCTCTAGCTTTCATCTATTGCTTCTCGCATTTTTTCTTGAATACCTGGATCAGATATGTAATGACCAGCTGCTGGTATATTATAGATTTTTGCCTTCTCTAAATCTCTAATAAAATTATAAGATATTATTGGTGGACATAACAAATCATAATCTGCTTGTATAATTATTATNGGTATTTTTGAAATAATCTTTTTTTTCTTTTCTAATTCCTTATCATCTAAAAAAAAGTTATTTTTTATATAATGCCATTCCATAAAAGGAGTATTTGGAAGCAATTTACTATTAAATGAATGCTTATATTTTTTAAAGTATGTGAGTTTTTTATTTCCAGCTTTAATAGATGCCAAATTACTTTCATATTCTAGCCACAATTTTGAAGCTAATCCATATTTATTTATATCTTTGCTATCCAGCATCTCTCCCAATCGAAAAATTGGATTAATGTCATTGCTATTGTTTATAATTGAGTTTAAATCGTTCAAGAGTAAGGGCTTGAATATTTTTGGTGCTTTATAGAATGCCCAATTAACTTCTTCTTTTGTTCCTAAAAATAATGACCTGACAATAATTTTTTTGATTACTTCGGGGAATTTTTGAGCATAAGCTATTGCTAAAGTCGAACCCCAGGAACCACCCACTACTAGCCAACTTTTTATATTTAAAAAATTTCTTATCTTTTCTATGTCGTCAATTAACAAATCAGTGCTGTTCTCTTCTAAGCACCTGTATGGTTTAGACTTTCCAGAACCTCTTTGATCAAGAAAAATAACTCTAAATTTATTATTATCAAATAAAGCTTTATGTCCATCTGAACAGCCAGCTCCCGGGCCTCCATGTAGGAAAATTACCGGAATGCCGTCAGGATTTCCATATTCTTCAAAATATAAAGTGTGTCTTCCTCTTTTCATTTCATGTGTTGCAAATGATTTTTTTATGTTATATAACATTCTCTTATTATAAATTTAAATTAGAATATAGAAAGATGAAAAAAAAAATACATCCTGAATATCATGAGATTAAAGTAGTTATGACTGATGGTTCAGAATTTAAAACGAGATCTACTTTTGGGAAACCAGGAGAAATTCTTAAACTTGATGTTGACCCTATCTCTCATCCAGCTTGGACTGGTGGTAACGCCCAGATTAGAGAAGACGCTGGACAAGTAGCAAGATTTAAGAAAAAATTTGGTAATATAAAAGTTTAACTAGATTTTCTCTAGCTCCTCTCTTATTTTGATTGGAATTTGCTTTTTTAAAGACATATTATTTCTTTCTACAAATACATGAACAAAATAACCCTCAGCACAAGCTGTATCGTTTTTACTATCAAATAAAGAAATATCATATATCACGCTAGTTTTTCCTATTTTGGAAGTTGATAACCCCGCCTCTATAATGTCAGGATACTTTAGTGATCTTTTAAACAAACATCTTGTTTCTGGAGAAACCGCAATGATATTAGATTTCAATGGGTCATAATCGCACCTATTAATCAAGAATCTATTAATTACTGAGTCAAATAAGCTATAATAGATAACATTATTTAAATGACCAAAAATATCATTATCGCCAAATCTAGTGTCTACAGTTTCTAAATACTTATATTCTTTTTTTAGCCTCAATTATACTCCAATAAATTTTGAGATAATACTTCTTACCTTATTTGGATTTTCAAAAATGTGAAAATGACCACAATTTTTAATAATGCTTACCTCTGATATTGGTAACAATTTAGATAACTTAATAGCATTAGATGCAGGAGTCATTATGTCTTCATCTCCAGTTATAAAATGAGTGGGAGTATTTATACATTTCAAAGAGTCCTCTCTTAGATTGAATGTATTGCAAGCATTCAAATCTTTAAATAAAACCCCTTTTTTTGTTTCTAGCATTACTCTAAATAAATAATGTTGTAATCTCATCCCTATTAACTGAGAACCATAAAGACTGACATTTTCTGGCAAAGACCAATTAATCATATTATTTATTGCAGATGTTTGATCTTTCTTACTCAAGTCGAGTAAATAGCTACTTACCTTCATTGGCAAAGCTGCTCCTATTAAAATCATTTTTGACAAGTTTATGCTTTTTTTTGATGCTATATAAATAGATATCAGTGTTCCCATACTGTGTGATATCAGTATAAATTTATTATGCGATGTTTTTTTCAAGCTTTTTATTATATGCATTCCCATACTTTCAATGGTATCAAGTGGCTTATCTTTATTTTTACCATGTCCAGGCAAAGTAATAGATAGCGTACTAAAACCCTTATTTGCGAAGTATCTATTTTGATAAGCCCATAAAGTATGATCACACCCCGCTCCTGGAATAAAAACAACTAAAGGTTTTGTTTTTTGTTTAGAGCTATTATTGATTTTTTTTAAAAAGTTATTCTTTTTCATTCTTTATGTTTCTCATAGATTTTTAAATGCTTGCTTTAGATCTTTAATTAAATCCTCTACATCTTCTATTCCAATAGATAATCTGATTAAGTCTTCAGAAATTCCTAATTTTTTTAATTCCTTATTTGAAAGTTGTGCATGTGTAGTGGTTGCAGGATGAATTACTAGAGATTTTGCATCTCCTATATTAGCTAAATGGGAAAATATTTTTAAATTTTCTATAAACTCAGATGCTCTTTCCTTACCTCCTTTAATACCAAAAGATACAATTGCTCCACTTCCTTTTGGCAAAAACTTATTAGCTAACTTATGATTTTTATGCGATTTTAAACTGGGATGTAAAACCCATTTTACTTGGTCTACCCCTGTCAAAAAAGATGCAATATATTCTGCATTAGAGACATGTTTCATCATTCTCGGACCAAGTGTTTCTACTCCTAACAGAAAATAAAAAGCATCCTGTGGTGATAAAGTACAGCCAAAATCTCTCAATCCTTCACTCCTAGCTCTAGATAAGAAGGCCGCAGGACCAAATTCATCTAAATAATTTATATTATTGTATCCTTCATAAGGCTCTGTAATATTTGGAAATTTTTTACTTTTTGACCAATCAAATTTGCCGGAATCAATGAGAGCGCCTCCAACTGCAATACCATGCCCTCCAATAAATTTTGTAATTGAGTGTATAACCATACTAGCTCCTAATAAAATAGGATTACATAAAAAGGGAGTTAGAATAGTATTATCCACTACAAATGGTATATTAGCTTCTTCAGTGATTTTTGATATTTTGTTAATATCTAATACATCAAGGCTAGGGTTTGATAACGATTCTGCAAAAAATAGTTTGGTATTCTTTTGTATGTTTTGTTTTATTTCCTTAAAATCATTTGGATTAACAAAAGTGGTTTCAATGCCAAATCTTTTCATTGTCAATCCTAATAAATTTCTTGTTCCACCATAAATTCTATTAGATGATAATATATGGTCTCCTGCGCTCATTATTGTAGCTACAAGAATATGCAATGCGGCTTGTCCACTAGCAGTACATAAAGCTCCTATCCCATTTTCTAATGAAGCTAGTCTTTCTTCTAAAGCGCTGACAGTAGGATTTGATATTCTGGAATAAATATGTCCATCTTTTTCAAGATTAAATACAGAACTGGCTTCTTTCGTACTTTCAAAGAGATAAGCTGATGACTGATAAATGGGAACTGCTCTTGCCTTATGCTCATCATCTGGTTTTTGTCCCGCATGAACACTTAGAGTATTGAAAGCGGGTCCTTTAAACTTTTTTTCTTTCATTTTTTTTCTATGTTTTTAAAGATTTTTTCTGCCTCATCTTTTTTATTTTTTCTATTTGTAATCTCTTTATCAATTTCTGAAATATGTTTCTTTAATTTACTTTTGTACTCTATTAAATCTTCTAATGATGCTTTTTCTATATTTTCTATAACATCCTTGGGAGATATAATTTCAATTTCATCCATAATAATAGTATTATAAATTAAATATAGAATATATTTAAGAGTTATTTATGAAAATACCAAAAAAAATGAATTGCATAAAAATAAATGGTTATGGTGGTTTAGACAAATTGATGATGGTAAAAAAAGAAATTCCCTCTATTTCTAGTGAAGAAGTTTTAATAAAAGTATTCTATAGTGGAGTAAATAGACCTGATATTTTACAAAGACAAGGAAAATATAAACCGCCGAAAGATGCAAATCCTCTACCAGGTTTGGAGGTATCTGGAAAAATAACAAAAGTTGGAAAAAAAGTAAAAGGTTTTAAAGCAGGAGATAAAGTATGTGCACTTACCCACGGAGGTGGATATGCTGAATACTGCAAAGTTTTCTGGCAACATGTTTTAAAAATACCAAAAGGTATGAGTTATATTGAGTCAGCAGCAATACCAGAAACTTTTTTCACAGTATGGGCTAATTTGTTTGATATAGGAAAATTAGAATCTACAGACACAGTTCTTATTCACGGCGGTTCTAGTGGAATAGGAACAACATCTATTCAATTAGCCAAAATATATGGATGCAAAGTAATAGTTACAGTGGGCAATTCAAAGAAAATAAAAGCATGTAAGAAATTAGGTGCAGACCTGGCTATAAATTACAAAAAAAATGATTTTACTAAAGAAATAATGGGCTATACAAAAAATCAAGGCGTGAATGTAATTTTGGATATGGTGGGAAAAAAGTATTTTAAAAAAAATATAGATTTATTGAAAGATAAAGGAAAACTTGTCATAATAGCTTTTCTTACTGGAAATTTAACAGAAATAGATCTTCAGAGTGTCTTAAAGAAACGTTTAACAATTACTGGCTCTACATTGAGACCTAGAACAAATAAAGAAAAGGCGAGAATTGCAGCAAATGTTAAAAAAAATTACTGGAAACTTTTTGAAAAAAAAACTATCAAGCCTATAATTTTTAAATCTTTCAGACTTTCTGATGTTAGAAAAGCTCATAAGTTAATGGAAAGTAGTGAACATATTGGTAAGATAGTTTTATATAATAAAATTAAGGAGGAATAATGAATAGTCCATTAATGCCAAAATCAACTGCTGTTTGGCTTATAGAAAATACAAAATTAACTTTTGAACAAATCTCAAAATTTTGCAGAATGCATATACTTGAAATACAAGGTATTGCAGACGGAGAGGTCGCCGTTGGTATACAAGGGAAAAATCCCTTAGTATCAGGTGAATTGACTAAAGAGGAAATCGAAAGATGTGAAAACGATCCATTGCAAGAGCTGAAAATCATAAAAGATGAAATTCCACTAAGCTCAGCATTGAACAAAAATAAAGCAAGATTTACTCCTGCCTCAAGAAGACAAGTTATTCCTGACGCTATCTCCTGGCTACTAAAATATCACCCTGAGCTTTCTGACCCACAGATATCAAAACTTATTGGTACAACCAAAAATACTATAAACTCTATAAAAAAAAGAGAGCATTGGAATATGCAAAATATTACTCCAAGAGACCCTGTTCTATTATCACTTTGTACACAGTCTTCTTTAACTGAAGCCGTTGCAAAAGCAAAAAAAAAGCTTGAAAAATTAAAATCAAATGCAAGTTGAAAAATTTAAAAGTAGTTTAAAAAAAGCTAAAATTTTGTTAATTGGAGATGTAATGTTAGATAAGTATGTTTTTGGAAAAATAACAAGAATTTCTCCCGAAGCGCCCGTTCCTGTTTTTTTATCAGAGGGTAAAAAGGAAGTACTCGGTGGAGCCGCGAACGTTTTAAATAATTTATCTTCATTAGGTGTAGATACAACTTTTATGAGTGTTATTGGAAAAGATGAACCAGGAAAAAGATTAAAACAACTTTTAAAGGAAAATAATATAAAAAAAACTTACTTTTATGAAGACAAAAAAAGAACTACCTCTTCAAAAACAAGATACCTTGCAAACAGTCAACAAATTATAAGAATAGATAGTGAAAGCGAACAGATGATTCCTGCATCCGCAGAGCATTTTATATTATCAAAATTCAAGAAACTAATTACTAACTATAATGTTGTTGTAATATCTGATTATAAAAAAGGTGTTATAACCCCTACGCTAATGAAAACAATTATAAAAATATCTAAGTCTAATAAAGTACCTGTCATTGTTGATCCAAAAAATAAAAAATTTGATATTTATAAAAATGTTTTCCTTGTTACGCCTAATCAGTACGAAGCTTCTGAAGTATCTGGAATAAGTTGTAATACAAATGAGGAAGCAGAGTACTGTGCTAAATATATAATGAAAAATTATAATATTAATAATGTTATAATTACTAGGGGAGAAAAAGGTTTAACTTATTTAAATAAAAATAAAATTGTTCATGCCCCAACAAAAAAAAAAGAAGTTTTTGATGTTTCTGGTGCTGGAGATACTATTTTAGCTATATTAGCTATTTCAATAGCAAATAAAATAGAGATTGAGAACTCGCTTTATTTCGCGAACAAGGCCGCGGGTGTAGTTGTGGGAAAAATAGGAACTAGCACAATAAACATGAAAGAACTTTTAGAAGATGAGAATTCTGATAATAACAAAAAGATTTTAAAAATAAATGAATTAAAAAAGATAGTAAAAAAACATAAAGAAAGAGGATTAAAGATTGGTTTTACAAATGGGTGCTTTGACATATTACATTATGGACATATATCCTATTTGGAACAAACCAAAAAGCTCTGCGATAAACTTATTGTTGCTATAAATAGCGATAAATCTGTAAAAAAAATAAAAGGTAGTAACCGGCCTAGAAATAGCCAGGCTCTGAGAGCAAAGGTTTTAGCCTCCCTACACTTTTGTGATTATATAATTATTTTTAAAGAAGATACTCCAATAAATTTGATTAGAATTTTGGAGCCACATTTGTTGACTAAGGGCGGAGATTATAAAAAGAGTGAGGTTATTGGCTCCAAGGATTTGGAGTCCTGGGGAGGAGAGACCAAAGTGCTAAATTATATTCGAGGATTAAGTTCAACAAAATTGTTTGAAAAGTAAAGTATTACTTAATTATATCCTTTCTAATTTTTCTAGTATTTGAAAATAAACTCAATAAGTATTTACCATCATTCCTTTTAATAGCATTTTCTAATTGTTGTAAGTCGTTTTTAAAAATTTCTAACATTTGAAGAATAGAGTTTTTATTCATAATAAGTATATCTCTCCACATAACAGGGTCTGAAGCAGCTATTCTTGTAAAATCTCTAAATCCACTAGCAGCATATTTGATTACTTCTCTTTTAAGTGACTTTTCAAGATTTGCAACAGTTCCTACTATTGAGTATGCTATTATGTGGGGTATGTGTGATGTTATTGCTAATACCATGTCATGATGAAGAGAGTCCATAATATCTACTTTCATACCTACTTGTAGCCACATATTTTTAACTAATTTCAATGCTTTTTTATCACAATTTTTTTCTGGAGTAAGAATGCACCAACCTCCTTTAAATAGACCATCAAACCCTGCCTCTGGACCAGAATTTTCTGTGCCTGCTATTGGATGTCCTGGAATAAAGGAGACGGTATTTGGTAACTTTTTATTAACTTCCTTAATAATATTTCTTTTAACAGAACCAACATCTGTCAAAATAACTCCTGGCTTAAGATAATCTTTGATTTTTTCTAGTACTTCTACATATGCATTAACAGGTATGCCAATAATTATAAGGTCTGCATTCTTTACAGCTTTTTTGTAATTTATTTCGACGTGGTCAACGATTTTTAGCTCTTGAATTTTTTGTATAGTACTTTTCCTTCTTGATATAGCTATTGCATATTCATAAAATTTTTTTTTCTTCAGGCTTCTTGCTAAAGAAGAGTTTATAAGTCCCATTCCAATAAAAGTAATATTCTTAATTTTGTTCATTGCAATTGTCATTTTTGTATGTTGGAATATGCTCCTAATAATGAAAAGTTATTATCACTTAGTGCTTGCTTAGTTTCAAATAAATATTTTTTCTTAAATTTACTAATTAGCTTAATTTTTTTTTGCTTTACATGCGAGTTTGCTAAATATAAAAAATTATTATTATTTTTTAGAACCGGCTTATTTTGTGAAAGAATAACAAGCTTAGGTTTTTGATTTTTGCCTAAAATAATTGGTACTGAAGCTATAACAAACAATGAATTAACCTTGACGTCAGTCCACCACTTACAATTTTTATTTTCACTAGGATAAGGAAGGAAAAGCAATGAATTCATATTTTTCAAAGTGTCATTAAATGCAGTCTCAATATTATTTTTGAATTCAAATTTTACTTCTTGTCCTAGATAATTAATAATAAGAGAAATATCTGTATTACTAAAATTTTTAGGAACAATATATTTTATTTTTCCTTGTAGTTTTGTCTGAAAAAAAAAAATTATTTTCCACAAATTGATTATAAATGGAATCTCAAGTGTATTTTTTTTGGTTTTAATAAGCCTTCTCAAAATATTAATTTGCCTCTCTGGACGATAGTAGTTCGTAGATTTTCCGTTCTTTTTTTTTATTTTTCCTATCTTAGTGGCTATTACTGACCTTTTATTGAGTAGGTTCAGAATATCATTATCTATCGAATCAATTTTTTTTCTCAATTTATCTATATCAACCATATAATTTTTACTTTATGTTTTAAAAAAATTATAATAATACATATTATTTGAATATATTATAGTAAGTTAAATAAGTATAATGGTATCTAATAAAAAAAATATATATAGTTTTTCTCATACTCCAAAAATTAAATTGAATACTAAATTTAAACTTGAGAATGGTAAGAATATAATCAATCCTGAAATTGCTTACAGAACTTACGGGAAACTTAATAAAAATAAAAGTAACGGAATTTTAGTTTGTCATGCCTTAACCGGTGATCAATATGCAGCAGGTATAAATCCTATTACTGGAAAAAAGGGCTGGTGGTCAAATATAATTGGCAAAGGAAAAGTTTTAGATACAAATAAATATTTCATTATTTGTTCAAATGTATTAGGTGGCTGTATGGGTACTACAGGACCAAAAAGCTTGAATCCTAAATCAAAAAAACCTTACGAATTAAAATTTCCTGAAATATCTATTGGAGATATGGTGAAACTTCAGGTAAAATTAATAGATTTTCTCAAAATAGATAAACTATTTTGTGTTATAGGTGGTTCAATGGGAGGAATGCAAGTTCTAGAATGGGGGGCTAATTATTCAAAAAGGGCAAGACTACTAATTCCTATTGCAACATCCTTCAGACATACTGCTCAAAATATTGCATTACATGAGGCTGGCAGACAAGCAATTAGAGCAGATCCTTATTGGAATAATGGAAAATATATAGAAAAGAGCAAACTGCCAAAGAAAGGACTATCGACTGCCCGTATGATAGCACATATCACATATATGTCTGAAGAATCACTCTCTTTTAAATTTGGTAGAAACAAGAAAGATAATACACTATCAAAGTTGTTAGAAGGTGGTTTTGAAGTAGAAAAATATCTTCAGTATCAAGGAACAAATTTTGTAAAAAGATTTGACCCAAATTCATATATTTATCTTACGAGAACAATGGATAGATACGATTTATCTGAAAAATTTAATGGTAAGCTAGAGTTAGCATTCAAAAATAATCCATCCAAATGGTTACTTATTTCTTTCACTAGCGATTGGTTATTTCCTACTTCTGAAAGCAAATTACTTGTTAATGCTCTAGCTTCTAATGCTTGTAATGTAAGCTTTGTAGAAATAGACTCTGATAGAGGTCATGATAGCTTTTTATTAAAAATTCCTAGATTATATAGTATTTTGAGTGGGTTTTTGGCAGGAGCTAGAAGCTCAAAATGAAGGAAGCAAGAATAGATCATTTAATTATTTCTAATATAGTCAGCTCAAATTCTAGAGTTTTAGATATTGGATGTGCTGATGGAAAACTACTGCATTTACTTAAGAGAAAGAAAAAAGTTTCAGGGCAGGGAATTGAAATGATTCATAGTAAAGTAGAAAAATGCTTAGAAAAAGGATTATCTGTAGTAGAGGGTGATGCTAATAAGGAAATCAAAAATTTTCCTAAAAATTCATTTGATTATGTTATCCTTAGTCAAACCCTACAAACAGTTCAGGAGCCTAGATGGATTTTAAATGAGATCCTAAGGGTTGGGAAGAAAGCCATAATATCTTTCCCTAACTTTGGACATTGGTTGTGTCGTTATCAACTTAGTTTTTTTGGAAAAATGCCTGTTACAGAGGATTTAAAGCTAATGTGGTATGACACGCAAAATATTCACCTATGTACTGTAAAAGATTTTCATGAATTAATGAAGGATATGAATTTTACTGTTATACAAAAATATGGGATAAATAGAAAGAAGCAAATTATTGATAAATTATCTAGCTTTAGATACTTGAACTTATTTGCATCCCATGTAGTTTTGTTAGTAAGTTCAGCAAACTAAAAAGCTTCTCTTATTGCCTTTCGTAATGTTGAGAACATTTGATCAATTTCATTTTTAGAGACTATTAATGGTGGAGAAAGGGCTATTGTATTTCCTGTAAATCTTACCATAACTCCATACTCAAAGCATTTTTCAAAAACGTCTCTTCCAAGAGTGCTAGGTGATTTGTTTCTTTTAGATAACTCTATGCCGGCCACCATACCAATATTTCTGATATCTTCCACCATATTTAGGTCTGATAATGAATGTGCTTGATCTCCGAAATACTTTTCCATTTTCCTTGCTCTTTTGAATAAGTCTTCTTCTTCGTAAGTTTCTAAAGTTGCTATTCCAGCAGCACACGCTAATGGATGTCCAGAATAAGTATATCCATGAAATAACTCAATTCCAGTTTTATGGGTCTTATAAAGTGTATTGTAAATTTCGGTTGTTACTCCAACGGCTCCCATTGGGACTGTTGCATTAGTAATACCTTTAGCCATAGTTATAATATCTGGATATACTTTAAATCTATTTGCAGCAAAAGCATCACCTAACCTTCCAAATCCAGTTATTACTTCATCAAAAATTAGGAGTATATTATTTTCAGTACAAATTTTTCTTATTTTTTCTAGATAACCTATAGGTGGTACTAGAACACCAGTTGATCCTGCAACAGGCTCAATTATTACTGCTGCTATATTTCCTTCGCCATGGAAACTGATAATGTCTTCTAAAGCATCAGCTTTTTCACTTCCGTATTTTGGCTGACCCTTTGAAAAGGAGTTTTTGGATGGAATATGTGTATGCGGCAGATGAATGACTCCATTTAATAAATTTGGATACTGATTCCTATTTGCCACAATTCCACCAACTGATGTACCTCCAAAACCCGAACCATGATAGCCTCTAGATCTGCCAATAAATTTTGTCTTACTTTGTTTTCCTTTAGCCTGATGATAAGCTAAAGCAATCTTTAAAGCTGAGTCTACTGCTTCTGAACCTGAATTCGAAAAGAATACGTGATTTAAATTATTGGGAAGTAATCTAACTAGTTTTTTTGCAAACTTAAAAGCTATAGAATGACCCATTTGAAATGACAGACCATAATCCATCTTTTCGACTTGCTTTTGAACAGCTCTTACAATTTTTTCCCTGCAATGTCCTGCATTAACACACCATAATCCAGCAACTGCATCGAGTATTAATTTACCTGAAGAGGTTTTATAATACATGCCTTTTGCACTTTCAAGTAATTTTGGGTTATTTTTAAACCACCTATTATCTGTATAAGGCATCCAGTAAGCATTTTTTTCTTCTCTAGATATTTTCATAATTATATATGATAATATAATTAAACAAAATTATAAATATGAATCTTCTTATTCACTTAAAAAAACAAAGTACTATTAAAATAATAGCTGCTAATGGTGATTCTTTGAATGCTAAATCCTTATTACATATAGTAGTAAATAATCAAAAAACCTTAAAAGATATCAATGTTCAAAAGCGTGATGTTGTTGCTATTGTTCTTGAAAATGGAGTTAAATTTATTACAAGTTTTTTAAGTGTTGTTAGTTGTTGTACATCAGCTCCTTTAAATCCTAACTATTCCATTGGAGAATTTGAATTCTACTATGCTGACCTTAAACCAAAAGCAATAGTCACTGACTTGGACGAAAACCATCCTTCTATTATAGTGGCAAAAAAGAAAAAAATTAAAGTTATTGATTTAAAAAAAAATATTTTTATCAATAAAATTTCAACTAATAGGAAAAAGACAAAAAAAATAGCGAGTCCTAAGCTTAAAGATATTGCATTAATTCTACACACATCTGGAACCACATCTAGGCCAAAAATGGTAGCCCTTTCACATCAAAACCTATTGCAAAGTTGCAGAAATATTTCTAAATCCTTAAAATTAAAAAAGACAGATAAAAATATCATTTTAATGCCCTCTTTTCACATTCACGGTATAGTAGCATCTATACTAGCGCCTTTATATGTTGGAGGGCAAATCGTAGCTCTACCAAAATTTAATGCGTTATCATTTTTTAAAAGTTTTGATTATCACAAACCTACTTGGTTTACAGCTGTACCAACAATGTTACAAGGTATATTAGATAGGGCAAAAAATAATATTAAAATTATTAATAATCAAAGATTAAATTTTATAAGATCATCCTCTGCTTCTTTACCAGCATCCGTCTTAGAAAGACTAGAAAAAACTTTTAAAGTACCTGTTATTGAGAGTTATGGAATGACCGAAGCTTCTCATCAGATGACTACTAACTTATTACCTCCTTATAAAAGAAAAATAGGCAGTGTTGGCGTACCAATTGGCATAAAAGTAAAAGTTGTAGATAATAATTTTATAGCAATGAAACACAATAATGTTGGTGAAGTAGTTATTAAGGGAAAAAATGTTTTTCAAGGTTATTTAGCTAAGATTAGCGTAAACAAGAAAGCTTTTGAAAAAGGTTGGTTTAAAACAGGAGACCTAGGATATTTTGATAAGGATAATAATTTATTTATTACTGGAAGAATTAAAGAAATAATAAATAGAGGAGGAGAGAAAATTAGTCCTAAAGAAGTTGACGATGTTTTTACTTCGCACCCAAAAGTAGATAAAGCAATTGCTTTTTCAGTAAAACATGAAAAGCTAGGAGAAGATCTCTCAATTGCAATAGTTTTAAAGAAGAATAAAAAGAGCTCTTCGTCTGAATTAAAAGAATATTCGAGAACAAAACTTGCTCCATTTAAGATCCCAAGGAAAATCTACTTTTTGGAAACTATTCCAGTTGGACCAACAGGAAAGATACAAAGAATTGGGCTAGCAAAAAAAATTGGAATCGAGTAATGAGGATTTGTATATTTGGAGCTGGAGCAATTGGAGGAATGATCGGGTCACTTCTCAAAAAAAGTGGAGCAGATGTAGTATTAATTGCTAGAGGAGACCACTTTAAAATAATTAAAGAAAAAGGATTAATTTTTCAAAGTCAGGAGTACGATCTTGATATTTGTCAACATTTTGAAGTTTATGACAGTGTAAAAGGTTTAGAAAAATTTGACTTATTAATTAATGGTCTTAAAGCTCATTCATCTAGTAAAATGGCTGTTACTTTTGATCAATTGTTAGGTCAAAAATCAATTTTTTTACCAACTCTAAACGGAGTTCCATGGTGGTTTTTTTATAAAATGGGAGGAGAGTACAATAATTATAAAATAAAGTCAGTAGATCCTGATAATTCTCAATGGGACCATATAAATCCATCCAAAGTAGTAGGAAGTGTAGTTTATCCTGCCGCAGAAATAGTAAGTCCAGGAGTAATAAAGCACATAGAAGGTAAAAGATTTATTTTAGGTGAACCAGATAACTTAATCACTGAAAGAGTTACTAAAATATCAAAACTATTTTATGCTGCAGGAATTAAGGCCCCCATAAGTAAAAATATTAGAAGCGATATTTGGTTAAAACTAATAGGTAATTGCTCTTTTAACCCTATTTCAGTAATCACGAATTCTACATTAGAAGACATTTGTCAAAGCGAAGATACTAAATCTATTGCTGAAGAAATGATGTTTGAAGCATCACAAATTGCTGCAAAGTTAGGTCTTAAATTAAAATTAGATATAGAAAAAAGAATTGAAGGTGCAANAAAGGTTGGAGCACATAAAACATCAACACTNCAGGATTTTGAAAATAAAAAGCCATTGGAAATTGATGCTTTGACCAAAGTCTTAATTGAGTTGGGAGTCCTCACAAAAACTAAGACCAAAACCATAGAAATTATTTATAAATTAACTAAGTTTCTAGCAAAGAAAAACGATTGTTATCCAGATTAAATTCCGAGAGCAATTCCATCTTTTCTTGGATCAGAACCACCAACTAAAACTTTATTATCTTTTATCATTATTGCCTGCCCTCCTCCGTGAGGTAAATCAGCATACTCAATTTTGTGACCAATATTTTTAAGTTTATCTGCAACTTCCTTTCCAATAGTCTTTTCTAATGACAAAGTTCCTTCGTAATAGAAACTTCTAGGATGGTCTAGTGCCAACTGGACATCCATTCCATAGTCTATAACATTGGTTAAGAAATGGACTTGTCCAACCGGTTGGTAATGTGCTCCCATAACTCCAAATGACAAATAAGGTTCTTTTCCTTTAAATGCGAGTCCTGGGATTATAGTATGCATTGGCTTTTTTTTTGGTTCCAGATAATTAGGGTGGTCTTTGATTAAATTAAAAGATGCTCCTCTGTTATGGAGTAAAATTCCTGTTTTTGGGGTGACAATGCCACTGCCAAAAGGATGAAATATAGAATTAATAAAAGAAACCAGATTTCCTTCCTTATCTACTATTGATAAGTAAACTGTATCTTTATTATTGGGCATATCTGTAATATTTGGATTTGTAATTATTTCTTCCTGCTTAATTAATTTACTGAGTTCTTTTCCATATTCCTTAGATAAAAATTTTTCTACAGGAATATCTGAAAAATNTGGATCGCCTAAGTATTTATTTCTGTGATAAAAAGCTATTTTACTAGCTTCTGCCTCTAGATGTAATCTTTTATAATCATTATGATGATACTTTTCTAAATCAAAATTAGACAGTATGTTTAACATCAACAGTGCAACAATGCCTTGCCCATTTGGAGGACACTCAAATACTTCATACCCCCTGTAATTTATGCTGATAGGTTCCTCATAGTTGGCCTTGAAATTTATAAAGTCATTAATACTGTGTTTGCCTCCTAATTTTCTAAGTTTTGATATTATGTCCTCTGCTACTATTCCAGAATAGAANCCCGCTTTACCATTTTCTGCTATTATCTTTAAAGTTTTAGACAGCTCAGGTTGGTAGTGGATTTCTCCAGCTTTATAGGCTTTACCATCTTTTAGGAAAATTTTTTTACAATCATCATCAATTTCTAGCTTTTTCTCCTCTCTTTGCCACATATCCGCTATGACATCAGCAACTACATATCCATTTTCAGCAATTTCTATGGCTGGTTTTAAGGCCTCTTTTAAGGATAGGTTACCGTAATCTTTTATGATTTTTTCCCAAGCTGCTACAGCTCCTGGAATAGTAACAGCATCAGCAGTATATGGATCTAGATTTTTTTGTTCTGTTAATTTAATACTATTATAATCAATATTCTCTAATGCACAACCAGAACCATTTAATGCTTTTACTTTTTTTTCAGCAGCGCTATAAAATAAACAAAAACAATCTCCTCCTATTCCTGTTGAATGTGCTTCAACAACTGCTAAAACTGCAGCAGCACAAACAGCGGCATCGAATGCATTACCTCCGTTTTCTAAAATCTCCAAGGCTTTTTTAGTTGCGTCTGGATGTGAAGTGGCCACCATTGAATTTTTGGAGTACGATGGAGACCTAGATGGAATATGCAAATTTCTCATTAAAATTTCATTTTTACTTTTTTTTAACCTATCTCTTATTGACACATAAAATCATAAGTGTATAGTCGAAAATAACTTTTTTGGTATAAATATGTTTGCTATTATAAAATCTGGCGGGAAACAGTATAAGATAGTTGCTGGTGATATTATTAAATTAGAATATCTTGGCCTAAAAAAAGGCGAAAATGTAATTTTTGAGGATGTGCTTTTATTGAAAAATGACAACTCATTTGAGTTCGGAGCACCTACTCTGCCGGATGCTAAAGTTCAAGGTAAAATTTTAGAAAATAGAAATGACAAAAAAGTCATAGTATTTAAAAAAAGACGAAGGCATAATTCTAGGAAGTTGAACGGACATAAAAGGATGCTTTCGATTGTGAGAATAAATGAAATATCCTATAAGGGTAAGTCAATAGCGAAATTCTCTGATACCACAAAGAAAAAAGAAGTAAAAAAGAAAGCAAAACCTTCTACTGAAAATGATTTAAAAAGTAAAACCTTGAAGGAGACTGAAAATGGCGCATAAAAAAGCTGGTGGTAGTTCAAGAAATGGCAGAGACTCAGCAGGAAGAAGATTGGGAATAAAAAAGTTTGGCGGAGAGAATGTTATTCCAGGAAATATTATTGTTAGACAAAGAGGAACTAAGTTTCATGCTGGAGAAAATGTAGGTATTGGAAAAGATCACACCCTTTTTGCTCTCAAATCTGGAAAGGTTTATTTCAAAAGAAAATCTTCGGGTAGAAAGTTCGTTATAGTAAATTCATAATTTGTAAATGAAATTTTTAGATGAGGCTAAAA
>PBGQ01000017.1 GCA_002720125.1 Rickettsiales bacterium
CCATTACTAATGGATCTGAGTCCTTGTGGATTAAGTTGCCTGAGAGAATATTTATACCCTCTTCTGTGTCTAAATAATTATAATCAATATTCAAATCATTGCATAAGCTATTGTTTATTAATACTTTTTTAGGATTATTAGTTTTTTCTGGTTCAATTTTACTATAAAATTGCTTAGGTAACTGATTAAAACTGTTTTTAAAAATTAAACTCAATTTATCTTCCTTTTATTATCGATGTAATATATCAAAATGATAGCAGGTAAACAAAATAAAGCTGTAATTATAAAGAATCCTACCCACTCAGGATTATTAATTTGACTAACTCCAAAGCTTTCAAAATATTTTTGCCATTTTAAATTATCTATAAGCCAGCCTGCGGGTGCTGCTAACCAAGTTCTCGAAAATGCCATAAAAGATGACAATAAAGCATATTGAAAAGCAGAGAAATTAATATTGCATAAGCTTGACAAATAAGCAATGAATGCAGCCGTTCCTATTCCACCGGATAGGTTTTCTATAGTAATTGTAACTACTAACAGAGAAATACTGCTACCTTTTAGTGCTAAGACAATAAAAACTAAATTAGATAATAATTGAAGTACTCCAGCAATAAATAAAGATAATATAATTCCTAATCTAGATATAATTACCCCTCCTACAAATAAACCTACTAAAGTAGCCCCAAGCCCGTAAAGTTTTGATACTGTAGCAATTTCAGATTTCGTAAAACCTATCTCTAACATAAAAGGCTGAGCTAATACTCCTAATAGGGCATCTCCCCATTTGAACATAGCTATGAATACTAATACTAAGATCCAATTATTTTTTTTCATAAAATCTTTAAAAGGTTCAATTACTCGATCTTTTAAAAAATTTTTATAATTAATATTAACTTTATCTAAAGCCTCTGAGTCTGTTTTTATGTTACAAAAACTAATTAATAGAATACCTACAGGAAACATTGCAGATAAAGAGAGAAAAGCAATTTTCCAAGAAAATATTTCAGCAATAATTAGTGCACCTGCTCCTGCAACTAGTAAAGCTATTCTATATCCTGTTACATACATTGCAGCACCCAAACCGTATTCATTTTCCTTATGTATTTCTATTCTCCATGCATCTATAGCAATATCATGAGAAGCGGAAAAAAATGCTAATACTAAGGCAGCAAAAGCAAGAATTTTTGTATCTTCTACCGGATCAATGTTTCCAATAACAAATATGTTAATACAAATTAATATTTGCATGATAATAATCCAAAATCTTCTAATACCTACCCTATTTGAAAAATACTTTGAAATTTTTACATCCAGGAAAGGTGCCCATAAAAACTTAAAGGCATAGGGCAAGCCTACTAGTGCAAATAAGCCTATGGTTGTTTTATTTATATTTTGGTCTGCCAACCATGTTCCGAGAGTAGCAGATGTTAATAACAATGGTAATCCCGAAAAGAAACCAACAGGCAAAAATATTAATAGATTCTTTTTTGAACATTCTCTTATAATTTTAATCAATTAAGTTTAGCCTATTATATTATGCTCTTTAAAAAGATCTTTAATATTGTTATCAGTTCTTGCTCCGTAATATTTTATTACATCAGTAGCACATAAAACTCCTGCTTTTAAACATGTATCAATTGAAAGATTTTTCAAAAATGCATACAGGTATCCTGCAGCAAAATTGTCACCTGCTCCTGTGGTATCTAGAACCTCTGTCTCAATAGCATCGACAGTTATCAACTTTGAGTTTTTGAAGAGTGCTGCTCCCTTATTTCCTCTAGTAACTATTGTAGTATTTACTTTATTTCCTGCCTCCTTTAAAGAATTTGTAAAATCTTTTTCAAAAAGACTTTCAATTTCCTGCTCATTACTAAAAAGAATATCAATATTTAA
Source organism: Rickettsiales bacterium (assembly GCA_002720125.1). GTDB lineage: Bacteria > Pseudomonadota > Alphaproteobacteria > TMED109 > TMED109. The sequence continues at coordinate 1,894 of PBGQ01000017.1, forward strand.
ATTTATAAGTTCCTTAAATTCCTCCCTATGTCTATCAACGCAGAAACCATCTGATAGGCTTAGTGCTACTTTAAAATTTTCTTTTTTTGATTTTGTCACTATATCAAAGAATATATTTTTAGCTTCAGGTAAATCAAAAAGATATCCTTCTAAATATACAATTTTATGTTTATCTAGAATTTCTTGATTAATATCTTCATTCTTGAGATTGCCCGAGGCACCTAAATAAGTACACATGGTTCTTTCTCCGTTAGGAGTCACCATTACAAGGCATATAGATGAAGGAAGTCCTTCTTTCTTTTCATTATTTATTAAGTTGATGCTATCTCCTTGCATACTACTTGAAAATAGTTTGCCATATTCATCATTTTTTCGAATTCCTGCAAAACTACACTCTATTCCTAGCTTAGCCAGAGTCGATATTGTATTAGCCACAGAACCTCCAGCAGACGTTTTAACTATTTTATTTTTGCTTAAAATGTTTCTAATAAAAGAAACATCAACTAAACTCATGCTTCCTGGTTGTATCTTTAAGCTGTCTAAAGTATTTTCATCTATATTTATAAGGATATCTGTAATAGCGTTACCTATACCCAATATATCATATTTATTATTTTTCATTTTATATGTAAGTTGATATAACATAATATTAAATAATAGTCTTAATTAAATGAATGCTGATATTAAAAATCTATGGAAGAAATCTGGTAGAGAAGTAGTTGAACTTTTAAAAAATAAAGAAATAAATGGCAATGAGGTATTAGATGCTTGTTTGTCTAGAATATCCGACATCAACCCCTCAATAAATGCCATTATTTCAATATTTGAAGAGCAGGCTAGAGCTAAAATATCAGATAAAAGAATAAATAGTGTATTATCTAATATGCCTGTGGTTATAAAAGATAATACTAACCTCAGTGGAACCAAAACTACCTTTGGTTCAAAATTATTTGAGAATAATATGTCATCTACAACTGATCCATCAGTGTGTAATATAGAAAATAATGGTGGAATAATTTTTGCTAAGACTAACTTACCCGAGTTAGGAGCTGGCTCTCATACTTATAACGAAATATTTGGCTTAACAAAAAATCCTTGGAATTTAGAATATTCTGCAGGTGGAAGTTCTGGAGGTTCTGCCGCTGCCTTAGCTAGTGGAATGGCATGGTTTGCAACAGGTAATGATATAGGAGGAAGCCTCAGAAACCCTGCTAGTTGGTGTGGCGTAGTGGGCTTAAGACCTACGCCTGGATTAATTCCTAGAGGACCCAGTCAACTACCCTTTAATACTCTGGCAGTCGAAGGTCCTATGGCTAGAAATGTAGAAGATTTATCGCTTTTTTTGGACTCAATGGTAGGATATTGTAATTCCGACCCTTTATCTACAAAAAGAGATGATGTACTTTTTTTTCAAAAGTTAAAGGAACCAAAAAAACAAAAATTAAAGATTGGATATACAAAAAACTTTAATCTGTTTAGTTGCAGTAAAGAAGTTAATGAGATGGTAGATAATACTGTAAAGTTGATTGAAGACATGGGGTATGAAATAGAAAATGCTTATCCCAAAATGGATAACTCTGAAGAGTGTTTTCAAGTCATGAGAGCTTTCTGGTATTACGCTTCTTACAATTCATTAATAGAGAAAGATAAAGACGTAAATTTAAAAGAGGAAATAATATGGAATATTGAAAAGGGAAATGGGTTAAAAGTTTCTGACCTAGTAAAAGCAGAAGAAATAAGAAAAAAAATCTACGAAAACACAATCAATTATTTTAAAGAATATGACCTGCTTATATCTCCTAGTTCTATTGTTCCTCCATTTAGGAATGATATTAATTGGGTAAAAAAAGTAGGTAACACTGAATTTGATAATTATGTCTCCTGGATGATGATTGCAGCATGTATTTCACTAACAAGTTGCCCTAGTCTTGCAATGGCAACTTCATTTTCCCTAGATGGCTGTCCTTTTGGTGTACAACTAGTTGCATCTCCTAATAGAGAAGATGTTTTGCTATCCTTCGCAAAAGAACTTGAAGACAATATAAATATAAAGTCTCTTTTGCCTGCTCAAAAATTATAAGATGAATAATTATAGAATAATTTTTTATCAAACATTAATTATTATTTTTAGCAAACAAAATATACGAGCTACCTTTTTTTCATTTTTCCTTTCTCTTTTTTTAATAGTAATTTTACTATTGTGTTTCTGGAACTTACTACCATCAATTAGTTGGATGAAAGTTATATTCTACGGAGTATATGATTATTTATTTAATCTTTTCTGGATCTTTATAATTACCAGTTCATTTATTTATTTATTTCCTCCTATATCTACATTAGTTAGTGGATTCTTTCTCGAAAAAGTAGTAGATAATGTTAATAAGAGACTAGGAAGTTATGAAGATTTTAAGCTAGATGGAGATGGCTATTTAAGTGGTATAATTGCAGGTGTTAGAATTTTAGGTTTCTCTACTATTGTTTTTATTCTCGTAATGCTTTTTAAATGGTTATTTGTATCTAGCATAATTTTATCTATTATCTTACAATTCATGGCATCTAGTTTAATAATAGGTAGAGAATATTACGAAATTATTGCAATAAAGTATTTTACTGCTGAAGAATCAAAAAGGTTTAAAAGGAAGAACTATATAAACATTTTTATAGTAGGTATGTTTTGTAACCTTTTCTTCTTAATACCGTTACTTAATCTAATAGCACCTATAATTTCAACTATTTTTATGACATTAAGATTTAATCAACTGAGACTAAAGAACTTTAATATCTAAAAAAATACATTTATATTTCTCTAAAAGACTATATATTGTTACCATGGTTACCAAAAAAAAATACTTAGATCTTAAGCTGTATCCAAATAAGTCTTTGAATAGATTAAGTATTTTTTTCTTAAGATTTTTTTTCTTTATAATTACAATATGTATTTCCTTATATTTCACTAGTATGGGAGCATGGCCTGTAGGGGTATTTCTAGTTTTAGATTTCTTTTTGATATATTATGCTTTGACCAAAAGTTTTAGAGACTCTAGGGCATATGATAGGATTATACTTAAGGAAAAATTATTTATAAGAAAGAGAAATAGAAAAGGTAATATCAAAGAATTTTCTTTAGAACCCTCTTGGTTAAGGCTTAAAGTGAGTTACTATAATAATTCTGGACATCTTTGTATTATAAGCAAAGGTAAAAGTATTATTATTGGTAACTTTCTTAATGTATCTGAATTAAAATCACTTGCCAAAATTATTAAAGAAGCTTTAATTAAAAGAGAAGCAGAAATACTATCAACTAGATAAATAATCCTCCATGCGATAGTAGCCTTTTCTTTTTTTATGTAGCCAGGTGGCAATTTTAACTGCACCTAAAGAAAAGATTTCTCTTGAGGTAGAAATATGCCTTACTTCAATTCTTTCTCCTCTACCTGAAAATATTATTGAATGTTCTCCAGTAGAGTCTCCAGATCTAAAAGCATGAATTTTCGATTTCTTTTTTATCTTTTTCTTCTTGAGTTCAACATCAATTGCTTCTTTAATGGAAATTGCTGTCCCTGATGGAGTATCTTTTTTTTGCTTATGGTGTAAATCAGTTATATCTATGTCAAATTCTTTTGATATTTTTTTTGTAATTTTGCCTGATATATCTTTTATTATATTAGCGCCTATGCTCATATTTGGAGACCAAAAGATAGGTATTGATTTTGCTGCATCCTTAAACATTTCTTTAGTTTTTTTGTCAATTCCTGTACTGCCAGACAAAAAAGCAACTTTATTTTTCTTAGCATGTAATAAGTAATCTTTTGTGGCACTTCCCAAACCAAACTCAATAACTAAATCAATATTTTTGAAAAATTCATCCTTTTTGGAAGTAATATTTATACCCATTTCTTTTTTTCCTACTACTAAACCAATATCTTTATTTATAAGTTTGTGNTTAGTTTTCTCTGATCCTGCTTTTANAACTGTCTCTTTATTTTCTAAAACAGAATTAGCTATAGCTATTCCCATTCTCCCTGCTATTCCTACTATACCAATTCTTATTTTCTTTTTATCTTTCATAAATCAATATTTTTTAAGAAATCTGTNATATTCAGTAACTTTAGGTTTGTTGGATTCTGTTAGACTGTCATTAAATTCAGCTATAAGTTTTTTCTGCTTATTTGATAGATTTGTAGGTGTTTCAACTTCTGCTTCAACATACAGGTCTCCGTATGTTCTACTTTGAATTATAGGCATTCCCTTTCCTCGTAATCTAAATCTTTTTCCGTTTTGAGTCCCTGCCGATATGCTTATTCTGATTTTTTTTCCATCTGGAGAGGGAACCTCTATACTTCCTCCACTTACAGCAGTATAAATATCAATAGGCGCTGTAATGAATAGATGTTCACCGTCTCTAGCAAATAATTGATTNTCCTTAATGCTTATAAAAATGTATAAATCACCTGACTGACCACCATTTCTTCCAGCTTCTCCTTCCCCCGCTACTCTAATTCTTGTTCCCTCATCTACCCCAGCAGGTATCTTTACTGATAAAGACTTTTCTTTATTTACTACTCCAGAACCTGAACATTTTTTGCAAGGATTAGATATAGTTCTTCCAGTTCCAGAACAACTTCCACACGTCCTTTCAATAGTAAAGAATCCTTGGCTATTTCTTACTTTACCACTTCCACCACATGTACTACATGATGATATACTAGAGCTACCCCCTGAGGACCCTGAACCATCACAGTACTCGCACTTTGAAGGAGCCCTTACCTTTATCATCTTTTCAATGCCCGTATATGCCTCGGTTAGACTAACTGATANGTTAAATTTTAAATCTGATCCTCTTTGGTTTGTATTAGATCTTCTTCCTGATCCAGTGAATTCACTAAAAAGGTCATCAAAAATATCCGAAAAACCTCCTTGAAAACCTGAAAATCCATTACCAGGACCACCACCTTCAAAAGCAGCGTGTCCNTAATTGTCATAGGCTGACCTTTTTTCTCTGTCCTTTAAAACCTCATAAGCTTGACTTGCCTCTTTAAACTTTTCTGCAGCCTCCTTGTTATCAGGATTTCTATCTGGATGATACTTCATTGCCAAATCTCTATAAGCTTTTTTAAGGGTGACTTCGTCTGCGCCTTTATCTACTCCTAAAATTTCATAGTAATCTCGCATTGATATCTAAATCTGATGCCTAGTTGCTTTTCTTCTCTTTATCTTCTGAAACTTCCTCAAAATCAGCGTCTACTATATCTTCATCTTTTTTATTCTTACCTTCTGNTTTACCTTTATCTTGATTAGCTTGTTCGTCATCGTTAGATGATGATGCCTTTGCATCTGCAGAACCAGCTGTTCCCTCTTGGTTTTGTTTGTACATTATTTCTCCTAATTTCATAGCAGCTGTATTTAAAGTATCTAACTTTGTTTTTATTTCAGATGCTGATGTGTTTTCATTCTTGAGTATTTCTTTCATCTCCTCAAGCTCTTTCACGATGGCATCTGCATCTTTAGGATCTAATTTATCCTTATGTTCACTTAANCTTTTTTCAGTAGAATACACCATGCTATCTGCTTGATTTCTAATTTCCACAGATTCTTTTTTATTTTTATCCTCTTCAGCATGTGTTTTAGCTTCATCAACCATCTTCTCGATATCGTTATCTGATAAACCTCCTGAAGCCTGTATCTGAATTTGTTGTTCTTTTCCCGTACCCTTGTCCTTGGCCGATACATTAACAATTCCATTTGCATCTATATCAAATGTAACTTCTATTTGCGGAATACCTCTAGGTGCAGGTGGAAGCCCGACTAAATCAAATTGGCCAAGTGCTTTATTGTCTTTGGCCATTTCTCTTTCTCCTTGAAATACTCTAATAGTTACTGCTGGCTGATTATCTTCTGCAGTAGAAAAAGTCTGGCTTTTCCTGGTTGGAATTGTTGTATTTCTATCTATAAGTCTTGTAAAAACACCGCCTAAGGTTTCTATACCCAATGATAAAGGTGTCACATCTAATAGAAGTACATCTTTAACGTCTCCCGCAAGAACTGCTCCTTGAATTGCAGCACCTATGCCAACTACTTCGTCTGGGTTGACGCCTTTGTTTGGTTCTTTACCAAAAAAATCTTTAACAGTCTCTACAATTTTAGGCATTCTGGTCATACCTCCTACTAGGACTACTTCATTAATGTCCCCAGCCTTAATTCCTGCATCTTTTAGGGCTGCCTGGCAGGGATCAATTGTTCTCTTAACTAAGTCGTCCACTAACTTCTCTAAATCTGCTCTTGTCATCTTCATTGTTAAATGTTTTGGACCAGAAGAATCTGCAGTGATAAAAGGAAGGTTGATGTCTGTAGAGCTTGTACTAGAAAGTTCTATTTTTGCTTTTTCTGCTGCCTCTTTGAGACGTTGCAAAGCAAGCTTGTCCTGCTTTAAGTCTATTCCATTTTCTTTCTTAAAGGTGTCTGCAAGGTGTTCAACTATTCTTGTGTCAAAGTCTTCACCTCCTAAAAATGTGTCACCATTAGTTGCCTTGACTTCAAATACTCCGTCTCCAATTTCTAGAATTGATACGTCGAAAGTNCCTCCTCCCAAATCATACACAACAATGGTTCCAGATTGTTTCTTATCTAATCCGTATGCAAGTGCAGCTGCTGTCGGTTCGTTAATGATCCTTAATACTTCTAATCCAGCAATCTTTCCTGCATCTTTAGTTGCCTGCCTCTGAGCATCATTGAAATATGCTGGTACAGTAATTACAGCTTTATCTACTTTCCCTCCTACGTGCTTTTCAGCCGTTTCTTTCATTTTCTGTAATATAAAAGCTGATATTTGACTAGGAGCATATTTCTTTTTATTGACTTCTACCCAAGCATCTCCATTTTCAGCTTTAATTATGTTGTATGGAGCAATTTTTGACTCCTTTTTAACCTTTTCGTCTTCGAAAGGCCTACCAATAAGTCGTTTAATAGCAAAAAGAGTATTTTGAGGATTTGTAACAGCCTGCCTTTTTGCAGGTTGTCCAACTAGAGTTTCACCTTCGTTTGTGAATCCTACCATCGAAGGGGTAGTTCTCGCTCCTTCGCTATTCTCAATTACTTGCGCACTGGTTCCTTCCATTACTGCTACGCAAGAGTTAGTTGTGCCGAGATCTATTCCTATAACTTTACTCATACTAAGCTCCTTTCACTGATTTCTTACATATGGGCTCTAAAAAAATAAATACAAGACCCTAATTTATTTTTGAATTGCTTATGAGGCTATCTATTTTTTCTGAGTAGCTTTTTCCGAAGTCTAAAAATTCTTCACTATAATTAAATACAAAACTAATTATAATAAAATTTCCTTCAAAAAACTTCATTCTATACCAAATTCTGCTAAAAAGAATGGTTTTTTTTTGTTTTCCTAAACTAGTAAACTCCTTGGCCATAAATGAAAATAAGTAATTATTATCATCATTTTTCTTAAGGCTTGGGTTTTCTACAACAATATCTTTAGTCACTGTTTGAATTAAATTCATAACAAGATCATCATTATTTTCTTCATTTTCTTCTCTTTTTTTAGCTTTTATCATCATTCTTTCAAAGAAAAATTGATAGTTTGTTGTATCATCTACATTTACGAAAATTAAACCTTCCTTATCATCTAAATTTATCTTCCATCTTGCTGGTAAACGTATTTTAAAATTTTTCCAAAACTCTTTTTCTATGGTTTTAATATTATCAAGCTTATATTTTAGTGTGGCTATCTCATCNTGTNTGNTTCTTCNTTTTNAAAATTTTATTTTTTTAATAANTTGGTTAATTTCTTTTATAATTGAAGTAATAATTTCATCGGCCTCTTGATTTCTGATCCAACCAAGAGACAACCTTAAAACTCTGAAACCTCTGGGCTTATTAAAATTCAAAACTTTCCATAATTCTAAGTTTTCTTCTTTAGTTACTACTCTATAATTAATACTGTAGTTGTTCTTACTAATTCTATTAGCTTTTCTTATGTCCTTGGAGCCTTCTGATAGGAAGTTAAAAATATCTTCCTCAGATTTTATTTTAGGATTATCCATAAATTCTAAATTTACATCCAAGGAAGGATAATTACCAAAAGGAAAATAGATAACTGATTGTCCTGAGTCTTTCTTTTTTACGGTCCAATCATTTGGTATTTCTAGGTCTACAGAATTGTTCGTCAGTTTTACGTTTTTAAATTTATTCAACTTCTTTTTCTTCTTTTGAAGTGTTTATTTCTTTTTCTTCATTATCATTTTCAATGTTTTCGGTTTTTTCGCCTGCTTCATTATCATATTCCTTTGCAACTGCTACCAATGATGGTCTTAGTAATCTATCATGAAACAAGTATCCATCTTGAATGATTTCACAAATTTTTCCTGGTTGGTATTCTTGGGTCTCTTTTTCAAACATAGCCTGATGATAATTGGCATCAAAACTTTCTCCTAAAGCAGAAATTTTTTTAACATTAAATTTTTCAAGAACATCCTTAATTTCTTTTTTGATCAATTGAAATCCTTCTAAAATTGGTTCTTGTTTTTTATCATCCTTTGTGGGAAGCGCTCTTTCAAAATTATCAACTACACTAAGTAATTCTCTAGCCAATGGTTGAACTCCGTACTTTATGGACTCAAGCCTAGACTTATCCATTTGTTTTCTTATGTTCTCATTTTCAGCAAGAGATCTGAGCAATTTTTCTTTAAAAGTCTCGAGTTCTTCTTTTACCGATTCAAAAGTTTCTTCTTTTTCTTTATTGTCTTCAACTTTTGATTTAGTATAATTCTCTTCTGGTTTTTCTGAATCACTATTGTCTATATTCTCCTCATTAGACTCATTTTCACTAATATCATTTATTTTTTCTTCTTTTTCTTTTTCATTCATATTTATTCCTTTTACTTATAGATGGTAAAATTATATTTGTGTACAAGGTTAATTTAAAAATTTATTAAGAACTTTAGCAGTAAAATCAACCATAGGAATTATTCTTGCATAATTTAGTCTTGACGGGCCAATTACACCTATTGCTCCTAATGTATTAATATTTGAAAGTTTAGATCTTCTTTTCAAAGGTGCTACTATCATTGAGCACCCAGATAGATTAAATGTTTCTGTATTAGATCCAATAAATACATGAACTCCNTGACCCTCTGAAGTGTGATTGAGAATATTAACAAAGTTTTTTCGTTCCTGTAGCTCCTTTAATAAATTATCTAACTTCAGAATATCTACCTTCTCGTCTAATTTTCCATAAATAAAATCTCTTCTGTTAATAAGAAAATGATCTTCTCCTCTATCACCTCCTCTTATAGCTATTCCAGCAGCTACTAATTGTTCAGATAACCTTTCTATTTCTGAATGTTTTTCTTTTAACTCTAAATCAATCAATTTTTTTGCTTCATACAAAGTCTTACCGTAAAGCTTAGAGTTAATGTAGTTTGATGCTTCAATCAAAGCAGAGTTAGTAAGGCCTGTTGGTATACTAATTAATTTATTTTCTACTAAACCATTTATGTCAATTGTTATAACAAGTGCTTTCTCTCCATCTAATGCAACAAATTCTATATGCTTAAGTGGTCTTTCTAGATTGTTGGGTGCAAAAACAAGTGATGTACAATTTGACAGACCAGCCAGTTCTTTAGAAGAATGGTCTAGCACTTCTAATAATGTCTTTCCTGCTACCGAGCATCTTGCCTCTATGGTTTTTCTTTCCTCTGAAGTTAAGTCTCCTATTTCTAACAGGCCATCNACAAATAGTTTTAGCCCTTGATCTGTAGGAACTCTTCCAGCTGAAGTATGTGGAGAATACAACAATCCTTGCTCTTCTAGTTTGGACATAACTAATCTTATAGTAGAAGAAGATAAATAGGAATTTAGCTTCTGAGAAATTATTTTAGATGAAACAGGTTGTCCTATGTTAAGGTAAGTTTCTACAACCTCGCTTAAAATAGTTTTTGCTCTGCTTTCTATATTTCTAGAATTGTTATTATTTTTTTTCATTTTATAACTATTATTTTATAATATATATTTTATAATAAAAGCCATCAATAAAGAAAATATGAGAGATACAAGAGATAAAGTTTCATTGAGAGAAATTAAAGTTACTAAGGACTTTATGAAAAATTCTTTAGGGTCTTGCCTCATTGAGCATGGTAATACAAAAGTCATATGTAGTGCAACTGTAGAAAATAGAATTCCAAGATGGTTAAAAGGAAAAGGATACGGATGGATTACAGCGGAATACTCAATGTTACCAACTTCTACTAATGAGAGAACAGAAAGAGAAGTTAACAGAGGTAAATTATCTGGCAGAACCCATGAAATTCAAAGATTAATTGGAAGAAGTCTAAGAAGTGTTTGTGATTTGTCCCTTTTGTCAGAAAAAGTAATAAAAATTGATTGTGATGTTATTTCAGCCGATGGTGGNACTAGAACAGCTTCAATAAATGGAGCTTGGATTGCTCTAAAATTGGCAATTAAGGAGTTGATAAATAGAAAAATAATATCAAAAAGTTTTATATTATCAGGTCTTTCTGCTATATCGTGTGGGTTATTAAATAATAGTGTAGTATTAGATCTTAATTATGAAGAAGACTCCAATGCTGAAGCAGATGCAAATTTCGTTTTTGATAGTAAAGGTAATATAGTAGAAATTCAGTGTACTGGAGAAAAAACCTCCATAAGTTCTGCTCAATTTTCTGAGATGTTTAAATTAGCTAAGGATTCATGTCAAAAGATTTATGAGATACAAAAAAATTGTACAATATGAAAATCATTTTATTATCTACTCACAACAAAAATAAATTTAATGAATTTAAGATAATTCTTAAAGACAAGAAAATTAATCTAAAATATTTGTGTGATATATCCAAAGTACCGCCAAAAGAAAATGGTGGGAGTTTTACACAAAACGCCATAATAAAGTCAATGTATGCAGCTAATTTGATGGAATGGAAGTATGACTGTCTTGCTGATGATAGTGGTTTATGTATAGAAGACCTAAGGGGAGAACCAGGAATTTATTCTTCTAGATGGGCCCCTAAAGGAAATTACAATAAAGCTTTCAAAAAAATAAAAAATAAATTTTATTCGCTTGGAAAAGAGATGAATGGGAGCAATGCTAAGTTTGTGTGCAAATTAGCATATATCAAAAAAGACAAAACCAAGTTTGAATATGAGGGAGTGCTAGAAGGAAGTTTAGTTTATCCTCCTAGAGGAAAACTTGGCTTTGGTTACGACTCTATTTTTATTCCTTTAGGAAAAGATAAAACACTTGCAGAACTTAGTGGAAAAATTAAAAATCAAATAAGTCATAGAAAAAAAGCTGTAGATGACTTCTTAATGGAGCAATTTTCGAATTAGATCATCTCTGTACATACATTGGCCTTGGGGAAAAAACGATTGTAAATGTTGCAGTTTAAAAAAATTTGAACTCAGCGAAAAAAATTTCTTTATATACTTCAGTAAAATGAAAGAAGAAATTTTTTATGTGAAAAAAAAATATAAAAAAGTATACCTTGATTCTATTCATATTGCAGAAGGACCAATATCATTTTTTGCTCTTGAACTTCTAGGAAAGATTTTTGCTCTTATTAAAGAAAACTTTGTGCTAGAGACTAAAACAGAAGTTTCAATAGAGGCAGCGCCTGAAAATTGTACCGATGCTTTCTTAAAAATTTTAAAAAATATAGGAATTAATAGGATATCAATCAAAGTTGATACTTTTTCTAATCTAAATTTAAAATTATTGGATAAAAAATACGACAATTTACTTTTAAAAAAAAGTATTCTTACCAGCTACAATTATATCAACAATATTTCTGTTGAATTACTTTACGGTATACCAGGATCTAGTCAAAAAGACTGGTTTAAAGACTTAAAAATTGCATCTGAATTACCCTTAAATCATATATCAATAAATGAGTTCGTTTATAGAAAAAATCAGAGAAGTTCTTATAGTTATCAAACGAAATTGTTTTATAATAAAACTAATACTTTCTTGAAAAGAGAAAACTTTCAATCCTATGAAACTTTCAGCTATGCAAAAAAAGGATTTGCTTCTAAATACTACCTAGATGTTTTTCATATGAAAAATATTATAGGCATGGGCCCTTCTTCTCATGGTAGAATTGTGGAAAATAATCAAGTCTTCATAACACAAAATAATAATTGTTTCAAAGGTTGGTTGAAATTGAAGCTACATGATAGAAAAGATAAAAGGCTTACTAAAAAAAAAATATTAGAAGAATTTCTTATACAAACGCTTAAAACAAATATTGGAATTAATTTTTCCTTATTAGAAAAACAGTTTCAAATGTCAGTTGATAAATATATGGACTTTAATAGGCTAAAATTTTTAATAAAAAAAGGATTACTTAAAGAGAAAGATAACAGATATTTTTTGTCTGACAATTCTAGAGTGNTTCAAAATTCTATAATTACAGATATTCTATATTAGTTAAAGCTAAAAAAACTTTCTGGAGCCTCTTTGTAAGTCTGAAATTTTTTGTTTTTAATCTTTTTAATTTGGAATGCTCTTTCTACAGTTCCGTTTTTTTTAAGCCTAAAAAGACCTCTTAGTCCTACAAAACCATCTTCATTAACTAAACTTTCACTATCAATATTTTTTGACTCAGTTAAATTTATGTTTATAAGGGCAAGAATGTCGTAAGCTANCATAGCTATTTTAGACATATCTTCATCGAAGTAAGTTTCATAAGTATTTTTAATGTCTTTTTGATATCCTTCTCCCGTGGAAGAAAAAAAACCTCCATCTAAAGCCGGCTCTCCCAAAATACTATCATTTTCCCATGGGGACAAACCCAAATAAGCGACATTTTTTGGATCAACGCCATTNTATTGTAGTTGTGAAGCTAGTATAGTGAGATTTTGTCCTGATGCTGCAATAACAACACTATCGAAGGGTTTTTCTATTTCTTCTAATTGAACTAACTTATCTTCTCCTCCTTTTTCCATCTCTTCGCTTAATATTTTAATACGTTGGTTATATTTGTTAAAACCTTCAGAAATGTTTCTTGCAGCTATTTCTTGGTTTTCAATATTGTTCTCAAAAAATTGTGTTCTCTCGGGTTTTAGACCATTTTGTGCAAGTGTAGTAGAAATATTTTCTAGTATTAATGTACCGTATTCGTTTTTTGGTATTAATATAGCTATTTTTTTAAAACCTTCTTCTATAGCAAACTCAGTTATTTTTCTTGCTTGCTGTTCAGGATCTATTCCAAAAACCCAAACATTTTTTCCTGCCATGTTTGTGTTGTTAGTCAGTGCAAATATTTTTACTTTATTTTCAATTACTCTGTCTTCTATAGCTAAAAGGGAACTTGCAAACAAAGGTCCGATAATATTTTTTACATTAAGCAATAATAATTCATTAAATACGCTTACAGTAGTTAAGGGATCAGCCTTTGTGTCTTTTATGACTAATTCCATATTAGGATTATTATTCTCGAATATTCCTAATTCAAGTGCATTCAAAATCATTTTTCCTATGTTTTTTTTCTCTCCTGTTAGAGGAAGCATTACTCCTATTTTTATTCTTTTATCTTTTATTAATAAATTATCATTCTCTATAGAGGTTTCGTACTCTATTAAATCTTTTTGTTCTGAATCNAGTAATCTAGACTTAATAAATTCTTTTTCCTTATTATTTTTTTTAGTCTTTTNAGTTAGTTCTTCTTCTTCTTCNATCAAATCAGATATGCTTTTGTTAAATGTATCATTTTCGATATTACTAAATGTTGTAGAGTCTTCATCAGAAACTTTTTCTNTTTTTTGTTTTGATTCTATTTTTGGTTTTTCAACTGAATCAGTTTTTTTCTTTTTTGCTTTGATTTTTTCTTTTTCACTATTAAGGCCTAATTCTTCATAAAAAAAGGTTTTTGCTTCATTTATTATGTTAAAGGTCTTGTTGCCATCATTGGTACAAGAAGTTATAAATGTTAGAGAAAATAAAAGAAAAATAAAATTTTTAATAAGTTTGTATATTAAATATTTAAACATTTATATTTTTACCATAAACAATGTTAGAACAGAATAATATAAAAATGATAGCGTGTAAAAATAAAATAATTCCAGGTATTTATATTACTTCCACTCCACTAGGTAATAGATACGATATTACTCTTAGAGCACTACACTTATTCGATAAAGCAGATGTAATGCTATGCGAAGATACAAGGACAACAAAAAGACTTTTTAAACTTCTTGACATCAGTCTGAAAAATAAAAGCTGGCTATCCTACAATGATCATAATTCTTCTAATATCTTTACTATAATATCTAATGAAATACGGAATGATAAGATAATATGTTTAGTTTCAGATGCTGGAACTCCATTGATTTCAGATCCCGGGTATAAGCTAGTAAGATTTGCAATGAAAAATAATATAAGAGTCTATACCGTTCCTGGCCCATGCTCAGTGATATCAGCCTTATCTATTTCTGGCCTTAAGACTGATCAATTTTTATTTATAGGCTTTCTTCCAAAAAAAAAGGGCGATTATATTAAAAGAATTCANGAAAGCTATAGTACAAAGTATACTTTAGTTATTTTTGAAAGAGCAAGTAGGCTAAAATTCTTTTTAAGTGTAATTAAAAAAGAATTTGTTAGTTTTTTTATAGTTTTAGCTAAAGAGCTTACAAAATTAAATGAAGAAATTATTACTATTGATATCAATAATATTGATGAATATTTAAGTAAAAAAAAATCTTACAAGGGAGAATACACAGTGATTATAGAATTCAATGAACCTTTGATAAAAAAGAGGTTTTCAGATAAAGTACTGTTAAAAGAACTTTTAAAATTGAATCCCTCTCAGGTTTCTTCTATGCTGTCGAAGAAATCATCTGAAAGCAGAAGGAACATATATAAAAGATGTATAAAGCTGAAAACCAGAAATGAAAAAAATAATTAAAATAGTAATGTCCTTTTTGTTAACTTTATCTATTCTGGCAAATAGTTCTTGTGCTCCTATAATGATTGGTGGCGCTTCTAGTGGCGGACTAATTCTTGTTCAAGAACGTAGTTCTAAACAAGCTGGCATAGATATACTTACCAAAACTAAAATAGAAGAAGCCTTATTCTCAAATAATTATGAGAATCTATTTTCTAAAATTAGAGTTATTGTATATGAAGGTAGGGTTTTATTAGTGGGAACTGTTAGTAAAGAAGAGCACAAAAATAGTGCAGAAGAGCTTGCAAATAAGATTTCTAATGTTAAAGAGATTGCTAACTATATTTCTATAGGAAAACAAGGGTTAGTTGATTATATCAAAGATACTAGAATATCATTAGAGCTTAAGGCAAAACTACTTACTGATAAAGAAGTTTCAGAAGTAAACTTTACAAGCACTACTGAAAATAGAGTGTTATTCATAATTGGAATAGCAAAAGATGAAAAAGAAATTAATAGAATATTGCAACATGCGTCTAATATTGCTGGAGTTAAAAAAGTTATTAATCTTATAGTTGAAAAAAATGATCCGAGAAGATTTAACAAGTAAAAAAGATTTCATGTTAAAAGTTGCAGTACAAATGGACAGCCCTGAAAAACTAGACAAGAAGGGAGATAGCACCTTAGCTTTAATTGAAGAGGCATTAAAAAGAAACTTTTTTGTATATATTTATAAGGTAGATGATCTCGCTTTAATAGACAACAAACCTGTAGCGCATGCAAGAAAGGTAACGGATATAAATATTAGATCTGAACACTTCATAAATCTACAAAAAGAAAGGTTATTAATGCTTGATAGTTGTGATGTCATATTAGTAAGACAAGATCCGCCTTTTGATATGAACTATATCACAGCTACTCATATTCTTGATAAAGTTAAGGAAGGAATAAAGGTAATAAATAAACCAGACTCCATTAGAAATTCGCCGGAAAAATTATTTGTTACAAATTTCTATCATCTCATGCCCCCTACTGTTATAGCGAAAAAAAAAACTACTATCTTAAACTATGTTAAAAAATTCAAAAAATCGGTCATCAAGCCTCTTTATGGAAATGGAGGTAAAGATGTCTTCTATTTATCTAATAAAGAGCCTAACTTGAATGTAATAGTTGAAAAATTACTTAGCGAAAATCAGCACTTGATAGTTCAGAAATTCATAAATAATGTAAAAAAAGGTGATAAGAGAATTTTACTTATAGATGGTGAACCGGTAGGAGCTGTTAATAGAGTACCGAAGGGTTCAGAAATTAGAGCTAACCTTCATATTGGTGCGACGGCAAGAAAATCAACTCTTAATAAAAGAGATTTATATATTTGCAAGCAAATTGGGCCCTTTTTAAGGTCTAAACAGCTCTATTTCACTGGCATTGACATTATAGACGGTTTTTTAACAGAAATAAACGTTACCTCTCCCACTTGTATAAGAGAGATTGATAAGTTGAATAAAACTAAAATTTCTGAAGTATTTTGGAATAAGCTTAGCTTTTAAGATAACAAATAATTTCAATTAGTCATCTTTCCAATGTCTTTCCCTGCTAGTAAGTGAAAATGTAAATGAGGTATTTCTTGTCTCCCATCTACACCTGAGTTTGTAATTATTCTATTACCTTTTTCAATTATTTTATATTTTTCTATCAGGTGTTTTATAGAAAAAAAAATTTGCTCTTTTTCCTCAATACTTGCTCTCAAAGAAAAATCATATATGTCAATATATTTCTTTTTAGGAAGTATAAGCAAATGTAATGGTGCCCTAGGAAAAAGATCCTTCAGACATATTACGTAAGAATTTTCATAGACTACTTCCGCTTCAGCTTTTCCATCAATTATTTTTGAAAAAATATTTTCCTTATCGTATTTTCTAGTCATTTTTCCTTCTTACTAATTCTTTAGCTATATCTTCAATAGATAGCTTTTTTCTTCTTAATAAGATCAGCAAGTGAAAAACTAAATCTGCAGTTTCATAAATTAAATCTTGCTTGTTATCTGTTCCAGCGGCAATAATAACTTCTACTGCCTCTTCGCCAAATTTCTGAGTTATTCTATTTAATCCTTTTTGTGATAATTTATATATATAAGAATCATTATCTTTTGACCTGCTTTTTTTATCTATAATATCCTCAAGATACTTTAAAATTTCAGTAAATTTTTCTTCTTTACTTGTCATATCACATCCTTACAGGAATTCCTTCATCTAAAAGAACTCTTTTAACATCCTTTATAGTAAATTGTCCATAGTGAAATACTGAAGCTGCCAGTAACCCTGATGCACCACCTTGTTTAAATCCAGAAACAAAATGTTTTAAATCCCCAACACCACCTGATGCTATTACAGGAGTGTTAATGGAAGAAGTTACTTTTTTAGTCAAATCTAAATTAAATCCTTTTTTTGTCCCATCATTATCCATTGATGTTAGAAGAATTTCTCCTGCTCCCATTTTTACCGCTTGTTTTGCCCATTCAATAGCATCTAGTCCTGTTGCTTTAGTTCCTCCATAAGAAAAAACTTGGTAACCGCTTGGCATTTCCCTTTCAATTGTGGCCTTAGCATCAATTGCAACTACTATACATTGGCTACCAAAATTATTTGCTGCTTTTCTGATTAAATTTGGATTTTTAATAGCACTTGAGTTAATTGATATTTTGTCTGCTCCTGCGTTTAGTAAATTCCTTATATCTTTTACAGAAGATATTCCACCTCCAATGGTAAGTGGCATAAAGCATTTCTTTGCTACACTATTGATCATTTCTAATATGATATTTCTTTTCTCTAAACTAGCAGCTATGTCTAAAAAACAAAGCTCATCTGCTCCTTGTTTATCGTAAATTTGCGCCTGCCTAACTGGATCGCCTGCATCTTTTAGATCAAGAAAGTTTATACCTTTAACAACTCTTCCATCTTTAACATCTAAACATGGTATGATCCTAACTTTAAGCATATTATTTTATATTAATAACTTTCTCTATATCAATTTTTTTCTCGTAGATTGCTTTTCCTATAATAACACCATAGACATTATTTTTCTTTAACTTTAATAAATCGGAGTAAGATGATACGCCACCTGAAGCTATTAAAGGAACTTCTATAGCTTTCTTATAATAAAGCGTATTTTTTATATTTGGACCTTTTAAAATTCCGTCTTTGTTAATATCGGTGTATATTATACATTCTACAGATAAGTCTGAAAACTTTTTAAAAAAGTAATCTGCCTTTTTTTCCTTTACAACTTTTGTCCATCCGTCTATGGCTACATAATTACCTAATAAATCAAGGCCTACTGCTACCTTATTAGGAAAATTTCTAACAGCCTCTTTTACAAAGCTTGGATTTTTTATGGCCTCTGTTCCTACAATTATTCTATCTATACCTAATTTAAGCCATTGTTCTATTCTTGATAACGTTCTAATGCCACCTCCCAGCTGTATTTTGCAATGAGATAAATTAGATATTTTCTCTATAGCTTTAGCATTCTTACTTTTTCCTGTTAACGCTCCATCCAAGTCAACTACATGTATCCATTTTGCTCCAGAATTTTCGAAAATTTTTATTTGTTTCTCTAAATTATGAGAATAGACTTTTTTTTTGTCGAAGTCACCATTACTCAGTCTAACTATTTTTCCTTCTGACAGATCAATGGCAGGAAAAATGATCATTGTTTTTCTAGTGATTTATAATAAAATTTTCCACTTACCATTAAATTATTTTCCAATTTATGGTATATGGGCAAGCTCCCCCAGCAAACATACCCCATTTGTTCATATAATCTGATTGCCCTATTTTGAGTTTCTCTGACGTCTAATAATATATGAGTATATCTATTTTTAATACACTCTTTCTCTGCGCTTTCCATCAATGATTTAGCTAGTCCATGTCCTCTAGCCCAGGTGGCAACAAAATGGTTATCTATTGTTACTCTAAATAAGGCTACTTCATTGGAAGAAAAAGAAGAGACAACCTGAATAGATCCTGCCACCACTCCTTTTAATTTTCCAATAAAAAGCCACCTGTTTGGAACTAATAATACTCCTTGCCAATAGGATTTTACTCTGTTTTTAGGAGGTTTCTCTACCCATCCAAATCCTATTCCTTCTTCTATAGCATTCATCGTAGCGCTTGTTAACTCTTCTAGTTCGCCGTTTTTAAATTTTTCTATTTTATAAACTTCAATCAATTTATGGCTTCCACAAAATAAATTCTTTTAAGAAATTTAAACCCTCTTTTTGACTTTTTTCAGGATGAAACTGTACACCTATAATATTTTCTTTGCAAATTGCTGCTACTATTTTTCTTCCGTATTGTACTGAAGCTAATACATCAGTTTTGTTTTTGCAAACCATTTTGTAACTATGAACAAAATAAAAATCCTTGTTATCGAGTGACTTGAAATTGTCTTTTATTTCTGCATTTTCAACATCAACAGTATTCCATCCCATATGGGGAATTTTAATATTACTATTATTATTATCAATTTTATCTACTTTTGCATCAAAGTAACTTAAACCCCTGTGTTTACCTCTTTCCTCGCTTGAGTTGGCCATAAGCTGCATCCCTATACATATTCCTAGAAAAGGTTTTGATAAGATATGAGAATGTTCATAAAGAGAATCTACCATACCGTCAATATTCTCTAGTTGTTTTTTGCAATTTGAAAAGTCTCCGACTCCCGGAAGTATTACTTTATCAGAAAGGTATATATCTTTAGGAGATTTGCTTACTTTAATAAAAATTTCTTTACTAATTTCTTGACTGACCTTTATTAAGGAGTTTGCTAAAGAAGCTAAATTTCCAGCATTGTAATCAACAACTAAAATATTCATAATTCTCCATCATTAATTATCTTTCCTTTAGTAGAAGGAATTTGTCCATTATTAGCTGCTGATATGGTTATAGCTTTTTTAATAGCTATGGCTAATCCTTTATAGCAAGACTCGATAATATGATGATTGTTTACTCCATATAAATTTTCTACATGAATATTAGCACCTATGGCCTGTGAGAAAGCTTGAAACCATTCTTTAAAAAGTTCTGTATCCATTTCTCCTAATTTATTTTGCGTAAAGAATACTTTCCAAATAAGATAGGGCCTACCTGAGAAATCTATCACCACTCTTGAGAGAGTTTCATCCATGGGAATATAAGCAATGCCAAATCTATTAATACCCCTTCTACTTCCAAGGGCTTCTGATATTCCTTTTCCTATAGTATAACCTACGTCTTCTGTAGTATGGTGATCATCTATATGCAAGTCTCCTTTAGCTTTAAGATAAATATCTATAGCACTATGTCTAGAAAGTTGCTCTAACATGTGATCTAAAAACCCTATGCCCGTAGATATATTATATTTACCCTTTCCGTTAAGGTCTATTTTGACCTTAATATTTGTTTCCTTAGTAATTCTATCTAATTCTGATTTTCTTTTCATAAAACCTTATCCTTTTTTCTTAACAAAACGTATCTAGCACCATCTCCTCCATCTTTAATAGTAGCGAAACAATTTGCTAGTGACATGTAAGCGATATCTTCTTCTTTTAACCAATCAGGCAGAGACTCTCTTAATACTCCGCTTGCCCCCCAAAAAGTGTTTTTTTTTCCTGTGATAATCAAAATACATCTTAGATTATTTGAGACACTCTCCCTAATAAAATTTTTAACTACATTCTTGGCATTATTTTTGGAATAGCCATGAAGGTCAAGTTGTGCTTCTATGTTTATCTTGCCTCTTTTAAGTTTTAATAAAGTACTTTTGTTAATCTGAAGATCTTCGTTAGCATTATTTTTCTTTTTATTTTCTTCAGAGGAACTAACATGTGTACGTTTTTGCGGTATTTTTTTTAATTTTTTATCAAGGGTTTTAGTAATTTTTTCAGCTTTGTTTTCATCTAAGTACTCTTTGATTTTTTTATCATTTTTTGTTACTTCTTTCCAAAGCTTCAATTCTTCTAAATTAACTCTTCTTATCTTAGAATTCATAAGGATATAAATTTTCTTTATTAAGATTGTTGCTGTTTGTTACTCCACATAAAGCCATAGTTATATCCAACTCTTTTTTAAGGATTTCTAAAACTTTTTTTATTCCGTTCTTTCCGTTAGCTCCTAGTCCATATAGATAAGGTCTTCCGAAAAAAGCTGCTTTTGCTCCAAGAGACAAAGCTTTAACTATATCTTGTCCTGACCTAATGCCTCCATCAAAATAAATATCAAGTTTATCTCCCAAAAGATTGGTAATCTTTTCTAGTGCCAGTATGGAGGACATTGTTCCATCTAGTTGCCTACCTCCGTGATTCGAAACTATGATACCTTCAATGCCCATGTTGTTTGCAATTTTAGCATCTTCTATATCTAAAATACCCTTTAAGATTATAGGCCCATTCCACATCTTTCTTATCCACTCTATATATGACCAAGATAAGCCTTGATCAAATTGTTCATGTGTCCATTTTACCATAGATGAGAGATCATTTACATTTTTTGCGTGCCCTAAAATGTTTCCAAATGTTCTATTTTTAGTTTTGGTCATCCTAATGCACCATCCTGGTCTTTGCATTAATTGAACTATATGGGACATAGTCAATTTAGGTGGTGCAGATAAACCATTTCTTAAATCTTGATGTCTTTGTCCTAGCACGGGAAGATCCATTGTAATAATTAAAGCACTACACTTGGCCGCTTTTGCTCTAGCTATTAGATTCTTTATAAAGTCTTTATCTTTCATTACATAAAGCTGAAACCAAAAAGGAACACTTGTATTTTTTGATATTTCTTCAATTGAGCATATGCTCATCGTAGATAAAATGTAAGGAATATTGTTTTCTTCACAAACTTTTGCTGCTATTATTTCGCCATTAGGATAAAGCATACCTCCCATACCTACAGGAGAAAAACCAAACGGAAAATCATAATTCTTGTTTAATATTTTTGTACTGTAGCTTCTATTGCTTATATCTATTCCCACTCTTTGTCTTAGTTTGATTTTCTTGAAATCCTTTTCATTAGAGTCATAAGTAGTTTCTGTCCAAGAACCGGAGTCCACATAATCATAAAACATTTTTGGAACCCTTTTTTTTGCCAGTCTTTTTAAATCATTAATTTCATATATTTTTTTCATGTTGTTTATTTTTACATCTCATTTAAAAGTTAGTCAAACAAACTAAAATTATTACTTATTCAGTTCTAGTGGCCACACCCTTATCTTCTTTTTTAATCCCGAAGCAATGAATTCTGCATTTTTACCAAAACCAGTGAATAAATCAATTCTGTATTTCCCTTTTATAGCATTACCCCTATCATGCGCCAATCCTAGAAAAATATCTTTTTTGTTTTCTATATTTTGTATTATAATAGGAGTTCCACTTTTAATATAACTATCATCTACAGCTACACTTACTTTTGGAACTAGAGGAAGTTGACTACTACCTTCTATTTCCCCTTTGTAAACTTCAAAAAAAATGAATCTTTTATTTTTTTCCATTATTTTTCTTGCTAAATTAGGGTTATCATAAAGCCACTTTTTTATACTGAACATATTTACTTCCTGCTTTTTTAGGTAACCTTTTTTTATAAGTATTTTACCAATGGATTTGTATTTCTTATTATTATTTCCTGCGTATTTTATTTTAATTACTTCCGTGTTAGAAAATTTAAGCCTTCCCGATCCTTGGATATGTAAAAAAAAAGCTTCTATTTCATTCTCTACCCACGCTATTTCTAAATTGTACCCATTTAAAGCTCCCCTGTTTATCTGTTGCCTAGATAACTCTGTTAATTTTTTATTACCTATGATGTTAGGGTTTTTGTAGATCGGATATCTACTATTCCCTTTACTTTTATAAGCCCTCAATTCTGGTTCATAATATCCCGTCATAAGGCCTATATTATTCACTTCTGGTATAAGGAAAAATTTTTCTTTTAAAAAATTTACTGCTTCTTTTGAGCTATATATCTTGCTAATACTCTTATCACACAAATTATACTTAATTTTGAAGTTAGGTTTGTTTTCATTGCATGAATCTAAAATTAAATTTGTAGTTAACAATAAATTTTCATCATAATAATGTAAATTTCTCAGTAATGAGTTGTATTGGGTACTATCTTCTATGCGAAAGTGACAACTAGAAAAAAAAACATAATGATATAAATAGATAAAAAACGCATTATTCTACGCTAACCTCAGTTAATAGCCAATTCGGATTTTGATTGTTTATTTCTTTTTCGAAAGTCCACACGTCCTTTATTTTTGTAGAACTTTCTTTACTGTTTTCTATATCTTGTGTTGACAAAAACTGTACTTTTATCCTGGCAAGCTTTTTTACTACTTCTACTTTTAATATGGAGGCATCTAGACTAGTAATTTTTATATTGCTCTTTTTTGAATTACTATCTTTGTTTTCTTCCATTGATTTCTTGAACGCCTTGTAGACATTCGTACTAATTAAATCTTTAGCTTTTTCAAGGGAATTTTGTTTATATGAGGCAACAATAAGATTAAATGCTTTTTTAGCACCCTCTAAAAATACTTCATAGTTGAAGTTTTTATCTAGTTTAAGTAGTCTCTCTTGAGGGCTATCTGAGGAAATTTCAGGCTTTATGCTCTCTTCATCATTGAAAAATCTGGCATTTTCATCTTTAGTCATTAAATCTGATGAGTCTGTTTTCTTTCCCAATATCCTATAGAGATTAGCTGCTAGCACTCCTGCAATTACAGCAAATATTATAATATCTATGTACAGAAAATACTCCTTTTTTTTAATTTACAATATATTACAAAAAAATATTAAGATAAATATATTTTTACGTTATAAATCAGTGCTTTCCATTTGCGTACAAGATTTTTATCATTTCTTTGTGCAAACTTAATTCTTCTTCAGTAATATTATATACTTTTTTTTCATACTTTGTAGGTATATTTATTTGATTTTCTTTTTTATTTTCCTTCTTTAAGGTTACTAGGTCTATTCCCTGTTGTCTTCCCCCTTGCATTTCAAGGAAAACTTCCGCTAATAATTCTGCATCTAGCAATGCTCCATGTTTAACCCTTTTGCCCAAATCTATTTTGTATCGTCTACATAATGCATCAAGACTAGAAGGCATTCCTGGAAAAAGTGTTCTTGCCATTTTTAAAGTGTCTATTACTTCCAGGTTTTCTAGGTTATCTTTTGAAATTAGTTCCAGCTCATAGTTTAGGAACTTCATATCGAATAAAGCATTATGTATTATTAGCTCTGCTTTTCCTATAAATTCTATAAACTCATTAGCTATCTCATCGAAAGGCTTCTTATCTGACAAGAAATCTTCTGTAAGTCCATGAATTTCGTAAGCCTCCTGGGGCATAGATCTATTGGGGTTTATATATCTCTGCCATGTTTTTCCTGTAGGAAAATTATTATCGAGTTCAACACAACCTATTTCTATTATTCTATGTCCTTGATAGGGATCTAGTCCTGTTGTCTCTACATCTAAAGCTATTCTTCTCAATTGAATTCCTTTATAATTGAACTTGTAAGCCTATGTTTTTTGTATTTGAGTTCACACAATACAGTATTAATTTCGGATAAGGCATACCTTTTACCTCTATCTGTATGAATTATTTTGTCCGCTAATACTTTTTTTTCTAATTCGCTCATTTGTTTGCTAACAGTTAAGTCGTATCTTTTAACATCCCAATCTTTCCTTTTAATCACTCTTATTCTTTGCACATTTCTTGAGCAAGTCAACAAAATTTTAAGATCGTATTTCTCTAAATTATCTTTTTCAAACAATAAGGGAACGTCTAGAACCACTATTTTTTTTCTTTCTGTTAATTTTTTTTTTATCCATTTTTTTTGTACTTTATTTAGCTCTGTATGTATTATGTTTTCTAATTTATTTAACTTATTTTGATCATTGAATACTATTTCAGCTAGTGTTCTTCTGTTGATTTTTTTTTCTGATATAGCCTCTGGAAAAGCTTTAAAAAGTTTTTCTTGTATTGTTTTTTTGTCGTGTATCTTTCTTACGTGTTTATCACTTTCAAACACCGATATTTTATTTCTAGTAAGATATTTACTTATTTCCGTTTTACCTGTTCCCACTGAACCAGTAAGTCCTACAATAATCATTTTTTTTCTATTGCTTTTTTTAAGTCTTTTAGGACTCTCCCATCTATCTTTGGGGTTTTATTAAACCATAACTTAAAACTCTCTAGAGCTTGTCCTATAAACATATCTAACCCTGTAATTGTTTGTAGCTCTTCTTTTAATGCTTTCTTTATAAATCCTGTTTTTAGTGGATTATAAACAATATCATAAATGATAGCATCTTTTTCCACATTTTTAAGTTTTATTGGTAACTCTTGATATCCAGTCATTCCTAGACTTGTGGAATTTATTATCAACCCGCTGTTATTAATAATGTCATAGTCTAACCACTTCCCACAAAATACTTTTGAGTGCTTTTCTGCTATTTTTTTTGCTCTTTTTTCAGTTCTGTTTATTATGTAAATTTCTTTTAAATTATTCTTTGACAAAGCATGTACTATTGATTCTGCAGCACCGCCTGCTCCTATTATTACTGCTGGTTTATTCTTATTCCAATAATTAATTTTTTCCAGCCCTTTTTCAAAGCCTATTATATCTGTGTTGGTTCCTAATAGTTTCCCTTCCTTATTAACTATAGTATTCACAGCTTGTAGCTTTTTTGCCTCTTCTTCTACGGCATCTAAGTAACCAATTATCTCTTTTTTATATGGTATCGTAACATTCATTCCAACAAAGTTTATTTTCTTTATAGCTATGTGAATATTATTAAGATTTTCAATTTCTATTGGTATATAATATGAATTAATTTTATTTTTCTGGATCCAATAATTGTGTAATAAAGGAGACATTGTCTGCTTTAGTGGATTTCCTATTATGCCTGTTAATCTGAATTTATTCTTTTTTCTCATCTGTTTTACTCTTATATATTTTGTAATACTCTATTGCTGTTGCTGCTATTTCCTCAATAGATTTTCTAGTTACATCTATGGTGGACCATTTATTTTTAGAACAGATTTTTTTTGCTTCCAATATTTCTTTTTTTAAATATTCTATGTCTACATAACTAGTTTGGCTTTTCTCCTTTAAAGTATTAAGTCTAGATTTTCTTATTTGTTGTAATCTTTCTGGACTTGCAAACAATCCTATTACTAAAGTATTTCTGTTTATACCTGAAAAGTCTGCTTCTTGATCCAGTATAAAAGGAATATTTGCAACCTTAATACCTTTATTTGCTAAGTATATTGATGTTGGTGTCTTAGATGTTCTTGAAACTCCGAATAATACAATATCGGCCTCTGACAGTTCCTGAGTTTTCTGTCCATCATCATTTGCTATTGCATATTGTAATGCCTCAATCCGTTCGAAATAATCCTCTGTCAAACTATGCTGTTTTCCTGGTTTTTGTTCTTTTTCTGTTTTATAATTATATTCTTTTTTGATCGCTTGTATGGTCGAATCTAGTATTGGTGTTAACCCTACCCCTATTTTTTCACATTTTACTTTAAGATACTTCTCTAAATTTTTATTTATCATGGTGTATAATACTAAACCAGGATTTTCCCTAATCTTTTCTATTATATTGTCTATCTGTTTTTCAGTTCTTATTAGCGCCCATTTACTTTCTTTAAATTTTATATTATTGAACCTTGCTAATACTGACCTTGCAACTATTGATACCGTTTCTCCTGTGGAATCTGATATTAAATAAATGTGTGGTTTAATTGTGGACATAATGTTGATTATTTCACTTTTTACTAAATCTTCTTATTATACATCATTTTTAATTGTTTTATCCAAAATTTAATAGTTTCTGTTTTTTTATTTTATCTGTGGATAAAAGTAGAGATTTAATTTTTTTTTCCTATACTTACGCTATTTTTATAATCTTTTTATTATGTTTTCTGTTGATAAGTCTGTTGATTTAATTTTATCCTTGTAATTCTATTCTATACTACTACAACAATATTATTATATTATTATGAATGTATTTCTGAAAAGATTAAATAATCAAAATACTAAAGAAATTCCTGTTTGGTTTATGAGACAAGCTGGAAGATATATGAAAGAATATCATCTAGTAAAAAATAAATTCGATGATTTTATTACCATGTGCAAAAATATAGATGCAGTAACTGAGATTACGCTACAACCAATTAATAGATTTGAAATAGACGCAGCAATAATATTTTCAGATATATTAATCCTTTTGGAATGTTTGGGGTTAAAAGTTTCTTTTGTAAAAGGAAAAGGGCCCATAGTGGATAATAAAGATTTTGAAAAAGTAATAG
>PBGQ01000018.1 GCA_002720125.1 Rickettsiales bacterium
TCAAGAGAAGGTGAAATAGCTATAGCTAAAAGAATAGAAGCAAGTAGGTCTACAATGATGGTTGGTATTTTTGCGAGTCCTTCTTCCTTAAAAGTTATTAATGAATGGCAAAAGAAACTCAATAAACAAGATATGTTATTAAGAGAAATCATTGATTGTGAAAGCACTTACAACAAAACTCCTGAAGGTAAAGCAAATGTAAAAACTGCAGATAATGCCTTGCTAGCAACCTCAGGTAAAATTTTTTATGGAAAGAATTTAATTAATGATAATTTTGAAAATCTCGATGCACCTAAGAAGGATGAAGAATATGATGCAGGTAAGCAAAATAGTGAACAAAATCCTAAATCAGATGATAAGAAAAAAGAAAAGAATTTACCTGAAATGGACTCTGATGAAGACAAGGATAATGATGATGACGCCTTTTTATCTCTTACATCAATTGAAGAGATCATAAAACCTGCAGTAGATAAAGCTTTCAAAAGAGTTAAACAGATACAAAAAAGTTTTAATAGGATAAACAACTTTAAGTTTGATAAGGCTGTAAATGGAAAAGAAATAAAGGATAGTGTTAAGAAGAAAGAAGTCGAACTAATTAAAGAGCTGACTGAAATCTTTAACTTAATAATTCTTAATAATAATGCTATTGAATATTTAGTAGATATAGTTTATGGGAAAAATAAAAAGGTGCTTTCTCTGGAAACTAAGCTTTTAAAATTAGCTAGAAAAAAAAATGTTACAACTGATATATTTAAGAATGCTTTCTTAGGAAGAGAAATAGAAAAAAACTGGTTTCGAAGAGTATCATATATAAAAGATAAGCACTGGAAATCGTTTTTAAATAGTGAAAAAAATACAATTAAAGAAACAATTAACAATTTATTAGAAATGTCCAAAGAAATGGGCATACCTTCTTTAGAAATCAAAGTATTAGCTGACAGAATTCAAAGAGGAGAAAGAGAATGTAATAGAGCAAAACAAGAAATGATCGAGGCTAACTTAAGATTGGTAATATCTATTGCAAAAAAATATACAAATAGAGGACTGCAGTTTTTAGATTTAATTCAAGAGGGAAATATTGGTCTAATGAAAGCAGTAGATAAATTTGAGTATAGAAGAGGTTATAAATTTTCTACATATGCTACCTGGTGGATCAGACAAGCAATTACCAGATCAATTGCAGATCAAGCCAGAACAATAAGGATTCCTGTACATATGATAGAAACTATTAATAAATTGGTAAGAACCTCTAGACAGATGCTACACGAAACAGGAAGAGAACCTTCTCCTGAGGAACTGGGTAAATATTTGGATATGCCTTTAGACAAGGTAAGAAAAGTTATGAAAATAGCTAAAGAGCCGGTAAGCCTAGAGACTCCTATCGGAGATGAAGATGATACAAATCTTGGAGATTTTATTCAAGATGTTAATGCTATAATTCCTTTAGATGCAGCAATAAATACCAATCTTAGAGAGGCCACTACTAAAATACTTTCTTCATTAACTGCCAGAGAAGAAAGAGTTTTAAGAATGAGATTTGGTATAGGAATGAATAGTGATCATACTTTAGAAGAGGTAGGGCAACAATTTTCTGTTACCAGAGAGAGAATAAGGCAGATTGAAGCAAAAGCGTTGAGGAAACTTAAACATCCATCTAGGTCGAAAAAGCTGAAGAGTTTTCTTGATAATTAATAGGGCCTGTAGCTCAGTTGGTTAGAGCAAACCGCTCATAACGGTTTGGTCGTAGGTTCGAGTCCTACCGGGCCCACCAATAAAAGACGGTAAATTAAGTTGATGAATCTAAATT
Source organism: Rickettsiales bacterium (assembly GCA_002720125.1). Classification (GTDB taxonomy): domain Bacteria; phylum Pseudomonadota; class Alphaproteobacteria; order TMED109; family TMED109. The sequence goes on from PBGQ01000018.1 coordinate 1,808, forward strand.
AAACTTACAGCAAATAATAAGGTATAATTTTAAGTCAATTTATGTTAATTTAAGTTTCGGGGAGTAAATTATGTTTGGATTAGAGGCAAAAGTCNTCTGGTTACTGGTATTTGTGGCATTATATTGGTCTTATTGCATATATTGGGGAGTCAGCGGTGCTAGACAATCTAAAACTGCAGGTGATTACTTTATAGCAGGTAGGTCCATTTCTATATGGGTTTTTGTCTTAGCTGCAACTGCAACATCTTTTTCAGGGTGGACCTTTATGGGACATCCAGGACTAATATACAGAGACGGATTTCCCTATGCTTATGCATCTTTTTATGCAATCACCATTCCTTTTACGGGAGTGTTATTCTTAAAAAGACAATGGATGCTTGGAAAGAAATACGATTTTTTTACTCCAGGAGAAATGCTTTCTAAGTACTTCAATTCTGATACGATTCGTATTCTAGTAGTTTTAGTTGCTCTGGTATTTTCAGTACCTTATCTAGGAATACAATTAAGAGCATCTGGTTTTCTTTTCAATGTATTAACAGATGGATTGTTGGATATTAATATAGGTATGATTTTACTCTCTTTAGTTGTTGTCCTTTATGTAGCATCAGGTGGATTAAGAGCAGTAGCCTATGTGGATACAATGCAGTGCATACTGCTTNCTGGAGGAATAATCGCTTTAGGCATTATAACTTTTAGCTTCATCGGAAGCTTTGAAAGCTTAAAAGAAGGAATAGCTACATTAGCGTTAAGTGATACAAAGTTAACCAAAGATGGATACAGTCATTATGTAGCTATTCCTGGTATGATACAATTTGTGGATAGCGGNACAAAGGCAGTAGGAGGTCCTTGGACTGGGATAATGATACTAACATATATGTTTGCATTGATGGGTATACAGTCTGCTCCAGCTTTCACAATGTGGGCATTTTCAAACCAGAGTCCGAAACCATTTGCGCCTCAGCAAGTTTGGGCTTCTGCATTTGGAATAGGCGCAATTCTTTTTGTTTTTACAGCCATTCAAGGAATAGGATCTCATTTTCTGGGAGCTAATTTAGATATGGTTAACAATAACCCTGAAGTAGTCAATAATGTTATAGGCCCTAATTTAAACGGTCAGGACATTATGGATACTGCTAGTAAACAAGGTGGATTAGTACCACAATTGATTAATTTGATGGGCGAAACCGCTCCTTGGCTTGTNGGGTTATTATCTGTTTGTGCTTTAGCAGCAATGCAATCAACAGGAGCAGCGTATATGTCTACAGCAGGTGCAATGATTACAAGAGATTTGGTCAAAAGATTTCTAATTCCAGATGCAAATGATAAGCTACAAAAGATTTTTGGAAGAGCATTTGTTATTGTAATAGTTGCTTTAGCATTATTAGTTGCTGCTACCGCAACTGATGCATTGGTATTATTAGGTGGTCTAGCTGTAGCTTATGGTTTTCAAATGTGGCCATCTTTAATAGCAATTTGCTTTTGGCCTTGGTTGACTAGGCAAGGTATTACTTTAGGTCTTATTGCTGGGTTGATTGCAGTAACCTGTACAGAAACTATTGGTCAAAGTTTAGGAATAACTGCATGGGGACGCTGGCCTTTNACTATTCANTCAGCAGGATGGGGAATATTTTTTAATTTAGGAATTGCGATTTTAGTATCATTTTTTACACAAGATCAAAGTGAAATGGAACATAAGATGAAGTACCATAATTTCTTAAATGAATATGCAGGTTTACCTGAGCATAAGAGAAATCTTGTACCTATTGCATGGATAATTACTCTTCTATGGTTCTTCTTTGGAATTGGTCCTGGTGCAGTCATAGGTAACTGGATTTTTGGTAATCCCACTGATCCTACTACTTGGATATTTGGCATACCATCAATATGGGCCTGGCAAATAATGTTCTGGATAATAGGGGTTTATATGATGTGGATGTTAGCATATAAAATGGAACTATCAACTCCATCGAAAAAAAATTTTTAACCTCTATTGTAAATGAATAATCTTTTTTTTTATGATAAATATTTCTTTAGTATATTACTTTTTTTTTTCTTAATATTTCCTGTATATAGATTCTTATTTATATTAACTGCTAGAAAGTATGATAAAAAACAATTTTCAGAANTAGAAAAGAAATTAAAAAAAAAATCATTTAGAAGGGCAGTAGCAATAACTTTTTTTTTTACTATCATATATAGCTTTAATTTTTCAAAAGAATGAATTTAAGTAATAGATTATTAAGAAATACCGCTATTCTCTTAGGAATTTTTACATTAATAGGCGTACTTTATGATTATATCAAAAATTATGATAATAATGTACTTAACTATAAAAGAGCTAATGAAGAATTTTTAAAAAAAAACTATGAGATATCATTAAAACTTTATACTAAAGTTTATAATGAAAATAAAAAAAATGTTTTTGCCATAGATGGACAGGCAAGGTCTTTAATGAGGCTTAAATTATATAAAGAAGCCGAAGAGAAATTTAAAGAGGTTCTTAAGGTGGATGACAACTTTATTTCTACATATGCTAATTTAGGAATTCTGTATGATACAACTGGAAAATATAGGAAAGCTATTTATTTTTATGATATAGCAATTTCTAAAGATAGTCAGCTAGTTAAAGGCATGGGATGGCTAAATAGACTTTTAAAGAATATTCAATTTAAACCATCAAGCATAAAAGATAGAAGAGACTACTTATTAAAACAGTATACTTTATCTCCTATAAACAGGAGATTTAAGAATTCTGAGATAGACAATTTACAGCCGGACTTCCAAAAATAAAGACTTAATATAAAACTTCGAAAAAAAGGACTTTTATGCAAAATAAAAGTGAAATTGAGCCAAATAATAATCTTACGAAGTCTTTTTTTCCATCTGAATCTCTAAAGGTTAAACCATGATATGCTATGAATGCTGTTACTAAAATAAAAATAAGGTTCATTTCATATCTTTTTTAATACATCTTTTTGTCTAGATAATAATTTCTTTGTATTAAAATCATCTATTAGGCTTTCAAAAACTAAATGCCAATTTATTTCTGCTTTCAAGTGCATGAATACTGATCCTAATCCAACAGCTGCTCGATCAACTAGGACAAACTCTTTAGGGGGTTTTATTCCTCCGTATTTCTTTATTTCTTTTCTAACCTTACCAAGTAGCTCTTTTCCAAAATTAGATGATTCATGATCCTGAATTCTTCTTATTTTGTTATCAAGTAAAGGTCCGTATAAATATTCTGCCCAAATATTTAATGCATCTATTAAACTTTTATTAAGGTTCTTAAAACCCCAACCTTTATATGCTTCTGCTGCTAAGTCATTGTTCTTATTTTTTAAGGCTTGGTATAATTTAATAACTGCCTCTATAAATTTAGCATCAAAAATTCTAATACAGCCATAATCCAGTAAATTCAATATTCGCCCATTTTGACTAACAGTATAGTTTCCAGGATGAGGGTCTCCGTGAATAATTCCGTACTTATAAAATGGAAGGTACCAGGCATTAAATAGGTTTAGAGCAATTTTATTTCTTACTTCTAAATTTGCTTTATAGAAATCTGAAAGTTTTTTTCCTTCAAGCCAAGTCATGGTAATTAACTTCTCAGTAGAAAGTTGAGTTATTGGAGATGGAACTTTGATACTGTTGCTTTTCGAAAAAATATTTTTATAAATGAGAATATTACTAAGTTCATTTAGGTAATCTATTTCCTCTATGAGTCTTTCTTGAAGCTCCTCAAATATTGCATCTGTGTCAATTGTATCATCAAACTTTCTGTAAATTTTAACTATTAACTTTAGTTGTTTAAGGTCAGCTTTTATTGCAGATTCCATATCAGGATATTGTAATTTACAAGCAACTACCTCATTATTTTTCTTTAATTTTGATTTATGAACTTGTCCCAGAGATGCGGCTTTAGTGGCACTTTTGTCAAAATCTGAAAAGCTCTGACTCCAATTAATTCCAAGCTCAGACCTCATTCTTCTTTTAACAAAAAGCCATCCCATTGAAGGTGCTTCAGCTTGAAGTTTTGTTAAATACTCAGAATATTCTTTTGGAATAGCATCTGGAATTGTAGCAAGTATTTGTGCTACTTTCATTATTGGACCTTTTAAACCTCCTAAAATCCTAAAAAGTTCTTGAGCATTTTTGTCTTTAGAAGATATACCTAAAAGATTTTTGGTAGCAACTTTAGCTACGAAAGAGCTTACATTTGCACCAACTTTAAATATTCTTTTTGTTTCTCTAGAAATAACTTGTTCCTTTTTTGTAAAGAAATACTACAATCATACATAATATATATAAAGATATATATATATATCAAAAATAAAATATGAATTTCTTATTTTTAAAAAAATACTCTTACTACAGTTAAACAAATTTATCATTTATGTTATAATAATAGCATCAGGTATAAAGTATGTTAGAGAAAAAAAATCTATTGAGTGGAGCACAAGCCCTTTTAAAATCATTAATTAATTCAGGAATTGAGGTTATTTTTGCAAATCCAGGTACATCTGAAATGCATTTAGTATCAGCAATAGGAATAGATAAACAAATGAGAGCAATTCTATGTCTTTTTGAAGGTGTTGTCACAGGAGCCGCTGATGGTTATTGGAGAATGAAAAAGGTTCCAGCTGCAACACTTTTACATTTAGGTCCAGGATATGCAAATGGAATGGCGAATATGCACAATGCAAAAAGAGCTTATTCAGGAATTGTAAACATAGTAGGTGATCACGCTACTTGGCACTTAAAATATGATGCACCTCTTACTTCTGATTTATTTGCTCACGTTAAAATTCACTCAGACTGGATAGGAAAATCTAAGTCAGCTGATGATTTAGCTCATATTTCTACAAAGGCAGTTTCAGTTGCAAAATCTGGCTGGGGGAAAATAAGCACAATTATAGTTCCTGCAAATCATGCTTGGGAAACAGGTGCACTTGAGAAACCTGCTATTTCTAATGAACCATGCACAAAAATAGAGGAAAGTAGAATATCAAGATTAAAAACTCTTATTGAAAATTCAAAAAAATGTGCTCTTTTAATGGGTGGTGATGCTTTAAATCCTGATAGCGTAAAAATGGCTTCAATTATCTCTCAGGAATACGATGCAGAATTGTTAGCAGAAACATTTTGCTCTAAGATTTCAAGAGGAGAGGGAAGAGTACACCTGGAGAGAGTTCCTTATTTTGCCGAATATGCTATTGATTTTTTATCTAAATTTGACTTAATAATTTTAGTAGGAGCTAAAGATCCAGTAGGATTTTTTGCCTATCCCGACGTTAAAAGCAGATTGGCTCCTGAAGAGTGCATAATTTTTGAATATGTTAAGATTGATGAAGATGCGTTGGATGCATTAAAAAGATTTGTAGAAAAAAATAAAATAAAAAATGCTCCAATTTTAGAAAGATCATTATATAAATTGCCCAAGGGAAAAGAATTAAATGCAGAAAATATGAGCAAAGTTATAGCNAATGAAATGCCAGATAACTGCATCATCTCAGATGAAGGTATAACCTGTTCCCAGGTACTTTATAATGCAACAGTATCATCACCGAAACACGATTGGCTTTGTATAACAGGAGGTGCTATAGGACAAGGACTTCCGGTTAGTTTTGGAGCAAGTATCGCTTGTCCGGATAGAAAAGTAATAGCATTTCAAGCAGACGGAAGTGCAATGTATACATTACAAACTTTATGGAGTATGACCAGAGAAAAGTCTGATGTAACTGTTGTTATTATAAATAATAAAAGCTACGCGATCTTGAATATAGAATTGAAAAGATTAAAAACTTCTCATCCAAATGATAAGACTCTTTCAATGTTAGATTTAAATAATCCTTCACTAGACTGGGTTCAGCTCTCTAGAGGAATGGGAATGGAGGCAAGTAACGCATCGACTTTAGAAGAGTTTAAATTTGTTTTTAATAGAGCTATGCGCAAAAAAGGTCCTTTTTTAATAAATGCAATAATTCAGCAAGACAAGGCCTCATTATTTAAAAATTAAGTATTATAAAATTAAAAAAACTTAGTATAATTTAGAAATATGACAACTTTAATTACAGGTGCTGCCGGTTTTATTGGAAGTAGATTATCATATGAACTAATAAAACAGGGTGAAACAGTATTAGGTGTTGATAATCTAAACAGTTATTACGATGTTAATCTAAAGAAATATAGATTAGAAAAACTTACTTCAAATAGTTTATTCAAATTTATTAAAATCGATTTATCAGGTAANACTAACATTCAAAAACTAATAGAAAAATATAATATAACAAAAATTTGTCACTTAGCTGCTCAAGCAGGTGTAAGATATTCTCTTAAAAATCCAGAGATATACATAAAATATAATATTGATGGTTTTTTAAAAATATTAGAAATATGCAGAAANTTCAGTAATATTAGACTNGTGTATGCTTCTTCCAGTTCAGTTTATGGAGGTAATAAGAAAGTTCCTTTTGCTGTTTCTGATGATGTTTCAAATCCTGTATCTTTATATGCCGCAACAAAAAGGTCTAATGAATTGATGGCTGAGTCATATTCAAACTTATTTAAACTAAATATAATAGGATTACGTTTCTTTACAGTTTATGGCCCATGGGGAAGACCAGACATGGCTATATGGATGTTTACAGAGGCAATGCTTAAAGGCAAAAAGATTAATGTGTTTAATAATGGAATTTTGAGCAGAGACTTTACATATATAGATGATATTGTAAAAGGAGTTACTGCAGCACTAAATTATAAATTTAAAGGAAACAAGAGATCTCACTATATATTTAATTTAGGAAACAACAAACCTCTGACTGTTAATAAAATGATATCAACATTAGAAGAAATATTATCTGTCAAAGCAAGAAAAAACCTTTTACCAATGCAACCTGGTGATGTTAAAAAAACCTACGCAGATATAGAAGACAGTAGAAGACACTTGGGATTTAAGCCAAGTATTGCCATAAGAGAAGGACTTGTAAAATTTACTGATTGGTACAAAGATTATAAAAAAATTAATTAGCTAGGTTTGATATTTTTTTTTCCATTCTTCATAAGGCATAGCGTAAATTTCTTCTTTTGCCTCATCGTATGATAGATCCACATCAAGTTCAGCAGCGGCAGATTTATACCATTTTGATAGACAGTTTCTACAGAATCCTGCTAAATCCATCAATTCTATATTTTGAACGTGGGTATTTGACCTCAAATGTTCTAATAAACGCCTGAATACCGCTGCTTCAATTTTTTCTTTTTCTGAGATTTTAGACATCTATCCCTGTCTCGCTTTCAGTCTTGGATTTTTTTTATTTATTACAAGCAATTTACCTTTTCTTCTTATTAATCTGCAGTCTTTGTCTCTTTTTTTAGCAGATTTTAAGGATGCTAAAACTTTCATTTGCTACTCCATTTAAAAATATATATATATATACTGAAAAGAGATTTGTCAAAAAAATATTATTTTTTTAAAAATGATTAAAATATTGAAGCTACATCACTGCGCATTTAGATGCAAAAATTCAGTAGAAACTAAAAAATTTTATACTGAATTCTTAGGTTTAGACTTAGTTAAAGCTTTTGAAATAAGGACTACTAAGACAAAAAGAAAAACTAAAGTCTTACATACATTTTATGCACTTAAAGATTCTTCCTGCATAGCTTTCTTTGAAGATCCTTCTACACCTTTTACTTTCAAAAAACAAAGGGACTTTGATCTTCATATAGCGTTAGAAGTATCTAAAATTACACTAATAAAAATGTTTGAAAAAGGTAAACAAAATGGAATAGAGACCCGGGGAATTATAGATCATGGATTTATAAGTTCAGCTTATTTTAGAGATCCAAATGGGTATGTTATAGAATTAAGTTCACTCAATAAATCGTATAAAAATCAATCAAAAAAAGAAGCTTTATACGTTTTAAGTAAATGGAAAAGTTAAACTTAAAGACAGTGCCAATTCAACTTACTATTATTATGCATTAGGTAATTATTTTTCATTTTTTCACCAATTCTTAAACATTGGTTCCATTTAGCCAACCTTTCTGACCTTGAAAAAGAGCCTACTTTCAATTGCTTTATGGACCATCCTACAGAAAGATCTGAAATAGTTGTATCTTCTGTTTCACCTGATCTTGCTGATAAAATATTCATTAGATTAAGTGATGAAGCTGTATCAATTGCTTTTTGCGTCTCGGTAATTGTTCCTACTTGATTCGGTTTTATTAAAACAGTATTGATTGCATTATGTTTATATGCTTGCTTAATTGTAGTAGCATTGGTAACTACTAAATCATCCCCAACAATTTGCATGTAAGATGGAGATTTTTCCTTAAGTTCTTTAAATAAATCTAAATCATCTTCTCCAAAAGGATCTTCTATAGAAATTATAGGATATTTATTTATCCAAGTTAAGTATTTAGAGAGTAAATCATTTCCGTCTAGAAATTCATTTTCACTTAAGATAAATTTATTTCCACTTTTAAAATTATTTGCTGCAACGTCTAATGCTATAGATATTTCCTTTAATGGTTCAAAGCCTGAAATTTTTATTATATTTGTTAGAAAGGAAAGAGATTCCTCATTAGAAGGAAAGTAAGGCCAATATCCACCTTCATCTGCAACACCATATAATACATTTTTTCTTTTTAATTCCTCACCAGCTATTTTGTAAACTCTAAACACCCATTCTAAAGCTGTATTAAAGCATTCAGCTCCATTGGGAATTATCATGAAATCTTGTAAAGATAAACTTCCTTTGGCATGTGCACCTCCGCCAATTATTTGTACTTGTGGTATTGGAAGCATATTATTGTTATCTCCTGATAAATATGAAAAGAGAGGTTTTTTGTTGCACAATGCTGCCAGCTTGAGAGTCGCCATAGAAACAGCAATTAAAGTATTAGCTCCTAAAGAGCTTTTATTTTCTGTTCCGTCCAATTTGATAAGTAATTTGTCAATATTAATTTGATCTTCTATTTGGTATCCGTTTAAGGCATCATTAATAATAGTATTTATTAGCCTTATATTTTTAGTTACAGATAAGCCATCATACTTGTCATCACCATCCCTTTTTTCTAGAGCTTCTTTTTTTCCCTTCGAGGCTCCTGATGGGGCTATGGCTCTTGCATATAAACCATCTGCAGTTGAGACTTCTGCCTCTACAGTCGGTATACCTCTGCTATCAAAAACCATTCTACCTATAACTTTTGATATCTTATTCATATATGGTTGCTCCACTCTGAAAAAAAACTATCAACTTGATAATTGCACGAGGATAGTAGTTTTGACCCTAGTTTTCTGGCAATTTCTTTATCTCTAAAATTGAAATACTCAACAGGTGACTTTCCATCTACCCTTGCTAAAATAAAAAGAGGTAAAATAGAGAAGAACCTAAATAAAAAAGAGTCTACATTTTCAAAATCAATTTTTTCTAAATAGGACTCAATAAAAAACCTTCCTATCTCTAAAAATTTCTTTTTATTATTTTTATGTATACTCTTCAAAATAAAATGATTAAAGCAGAAGGCTAAATCAAAACTAGGGTCTCCCCAACAAGCAGTCTCTGCATCCAAAATTATTGGATGAGACTTACCAATCAATATATTTTTTGGGCTAAAATCTCCATGTATCAATGTGGTTTTATTTTTTTTTAAGCTCTGTGCTACTGATAAAAATTTACTCTTAAATTGAGGATAAAATCTTGATGTAAAAAGAATATAAGGTTCAATTCTAATATCATGAAATGTTTTGTCATTTAAAAAGTGTTTCTCATAATTTCTTTTCTTGTAGAAGAATGAATGCACTTTTGCCAATATCTTTGCAACCATAATAGCATCGTATTTATTAACATAATTATTTAGAAGTTTAGTCTTCCAAAGCTTATACTTATTATTGTCATACCATTCCATAGCCAAAATATATTTAGCTTGGTTGTGTCCTAGCACTTTTGGAAAGGAATTAGGAGAGATACTCCGACATACTTTAAAATATTCGGCTTCAAAATTACTTCTATCTACAGGCGCAAACCAATCCTCTTTAACTGTTAATTTTTTTAAAGCTCTTTTAATACAGAATTTTTTTTTTTCTCCCTCTACATACCAAATATCTGACGAAACGCCAGTTGTAATTTTGGTTTGATTAAACTTCTCTTTGGGAGAAAGCAATCCAAATTCAATACATGATAGATATATCTCTGATGGAAGTTTATTTGTTTTCAATTAATAGTACCGGGTCTTTTTCAATTGGTTTCATTGGACCTGAAATGGTAGCCCCTACTTCTACTACTATAGTGTTATAAGCTAATGAACCCTTTACTCTACCGCCTTTACATACTTTTAGTTCTCGCACCTCTCCGTTGCCAGTAAATTCTCCATAAATTTCTAAGGTATCACAGTTCAAGTTTCCATCAATTCTTCCCTTGGGGCCTATTTTTACATCTGTTCCTTTGATATTTCCTTTTATTATGCCATGAATATCTAGCGTACATTCTGCTTTGAATATGCTTCCTTTTTCTACAGTTATTTTTGTTTCATGGGCAATGCTAGATATACCCCCAGCACTTTTTTTAATTACAGACATAATATTATTTATAACACATTAATTTATAAAATCATTTTTTTTTTAAATTTATATTGTTAATAATTATATAAATATCATATAATAATTTATGTTCCTTAATCTAAAAAACTGTAATAATACAGAAGACTTCAGAAAATTAGCGAAAAATAGATTACCTGGTCCTATTTTTCACTACATAGATGGTGCTGCAGACGATGAGGTTACCATAAAGAGAAACACGGAAGCATATGAAAAATGTGATTTNGTTCCTAATGTTCTTGCTGGAGTTGAAAACATTGATATTAGTATAGAACTAATGGGAAAAAAAATAGATTTGCCAATATTTTGCTCTCCTACTGCCTTGCAAAGACTTTTTCATCATGATGGAGAATTGGCTGTGGGAAAAGCAGCTCAAAAGTTTAATACCTTCTTTGGAGTTTCTTCATTAGGTACATTTAGTTTAAAAAAAATAGCAGAGCATGTCAGCACCCCAAAAATTTTTCAGTTTTATTTTCATAAGGACAGAGGTCTAAATAATAACATGATTGAAAGATGTAAAGAAGCTAATTTTGATGCCATAGCGCTTACAGTTGATACTATTACAGGTGGCAATAGAGAAAGAGATTTAAAAACAGGTTTCACATCTCCTCCTAGATTAACATTATCAAGCCTACTTAGTTTTGCTTTTCATCCAATGTGGGCAATAAATTATTTCACCCATGAAAAATTTGAACTATCTCAGCTTAAAGATTATATCAAAGAAGGAAGTAATTTAGCTATTTCGGTAGGCGACTACTTTTCCTCTATGTTGGATCAAAATATGAACTGGAAAGATGCAGAAAAACTTAATCAGAAATGGGGTAAACAATTCTGTTTAAAAGGTATTATGAGTGTAGATGACGCTAAAAGAGCAGTAGATATAGGAGCTACAGCTATCATGGTTTCAAATCATGGAGGAAGACAATTAGATGGTTCTAGGTCTCCATTTGACCAATTATCAGAGATAGTGGATGCTGTAGGTGATAAAATAGATGTTATATGCGATGGTGGTATAAGAAGAGGAACTCATATTCTTAAAGCTCTTTCTCTAGGAGCTAAAGCATGTTCTGGGGGTAGATTTTACTTATATGCTCTTGCCGCAGCAGGACAAGCAGGAGTAGAGAAGGCACTTTCTAACATGAAAGATGAGATAGTAAGAGATATGAAGCTAATGGGCTGTAAAAAAATTTCAGATTTGAACAGAAATAATTTGAGATTTAGAAATTAACTATAGGTTGTCACAAACTCTGCTTCCTTTTTTGAAGAATTTCTCGCAATACTCTTTAGTAAGTTTCTTTCCTTTAAAGTTGTTAACAATAAAATCAGCTAAAGCTTCAACTTGTCTGTCATTGACGAACTTTTTCGAAGATATGGGTCTGACAGGGCCATCTTGATAATCTTCTATCAACGTATCATAACATTTTTCTTTGATGTAAGATTTTTTGTAAAAATAAGGCATTCCTGTACCTGGTTTTCCACATTTGATGATTTCAATTATGCTATCACGGTCAAGTTGGGTTATTCTCAAAGATACACCGGCACCATAGCCACCTCCTCCTTTCCCATGCCAAGAATGACATCCCATACAATTAGCTTTTTTATATGCTGATAGGCCATAACTGAAATCACTAGCAATAACAAAATTATTGAAAAGAGACAAAAATACAATCAGAAGGATTTTGGAGCTATTTGCTATCATTTTTAACATACAGTGCAACAATTCTAATTTAATTCTTTTTACATTTAATTTATATAGTCTTTTTTAATATTAAAACCGTAAAAATAAAATGAATTTTTATTCCAGCAGAGATTATTCTATAGATTTGCTAAACAGATTTCTTAAAGATAAAATCTTTAAATATGATGCTGATAGAAACTTTGATTATGAGTCTGAAGAAAATAGTGCAGTATCAAAACTATCCCCTTATATAAGCCATGGTATTTTGAAAGAAACCGAAGTTTTGAGAAGGGTATTGGCAAACTCAAAAATTAGTAGAAAGTTTATTCAGGAAATCTTTTGGAGAATTTATTGGAAGGGATGGCTTGAGGGAAAAGAGCAAGTTTGGAATGACTTTTTACATTATGTTAAAAACTCTAATAGATTCAAAGAAATTGATTATGACACTTATAAAAACGCCTTAAGTTCTAAAACTAATATAGCACCTTTTGATAATTGGGTAACAACACTTGTAGAAAAAGGCTACCTACATAATCATACAAGAATGTGGTTTGCTAGTATATGGATTCATTATTTAGGCCTACCTTGGCAGTTAGGAGCTAAGTTTTTTTACGAGAATTTATTAGATGCCGACCCCGCTTCCAACACACTTTCTTGGAGGTGGGTAGCGGGGCTCCAAACTAAAGGAAAAAAATATATTGCTAGTGAGAAAAATATAAACATGTTTACACATAATAAATTTAAAGGATTTAAACTTCCAGAACTTAGAAATATACCTTTAAAAGATGAGTACGTAATTGAAAATAGTATCAATTATTCTCGATATCCTGAAACCAAAAAAGATAAAGCCCTTATCGTATTCGAAAATAATATGTATTCTAAATTATTAGAAGATGCAAAAGAATATAAGATAATAATTTTCATAAACTGTAGAAATGAGATCTTTAAATTAAGTAGTATGGTTAGAAATTTTAAAGAGGGCTTAAGGAGAGATTTTATAGAGAATATGAAAAAAAAATCTCTCAAACTATATGAAATATCTCTACCAAAAGAAGAGGAGCAACTTTCTAGCATATTGAAAAGTGAAAAAATTGAGAAAGTTGTATATGATTATATTACAGTTGGTATTGAAAAGGATATCTTTACTGATTTTAGTAAAAAAAAATATAACTTTAAAAATATAGAAAATGTCTTAGATGACTTTTATCAAGCAGCATGGAAATTTACTGGGAAAGGCTTTTTTAAATTTAAAGAAAAAATTCCTTATTTACTAGATAAGTTCCTTTAATAAACTAGTATTACCTTCTATATATTTAATTACAGGATAATCTGCTAGTAACCAATCTACGGTTCGCAAGTCCTTTACTTCAAGAGTTTTAAATTCTATATGTTCTTTTAATGAAAAATTTAATTTATTCAATCTTGAGATGTAGAAATGCAGACTTACACTAAATTCTGGATAAGTATAGTCATTTTGGAAAAAGAGGGTTGTTTTACCTAAATCTAAATCTAACTCTTCTTTAATCTCTCTTCGTAAAGTATCTTGAATTTTTTCATTTTTCTTTACTTTGCCCCCCGGAAATTCATACTTGCAAGAGGTGTATTTGTTTTTAGAGGGTTTTCTTTTGAAACCTAAGATTTTATCATTATAAATTAATATAGCTGCTGCAACATTCATTGTAATTATTTTGTGATCATATTTACATCTTTACTTGAGGGAAATTGAAAAACAGTAAGTTCAAAAACATGTATCGATGCAAGTAAATGATCAAATATGTCTGACTGAATATTTTCATACTCTTTCCAGTTAGTTGTGTTAGTAAAGGTATATATTTCTATAGGCAACCCGTATTCATTGGTCGGTAACTGTCTTACTAATAATGTCATATTATTATTTATATACTTGTGGGTTTCAAGGTACTTGTAAATATAAGCTCTAAAACAGCCTATATTTGTCATTCTTCTAGAAACTGATAAATTAATTTTCTTATTCTTTATATTGTCATTTTCAATTTCTTTGGACTTATCATCTAAATATTTTTTCAATAATGAAATTTTAGATAATTCATTGAATAATTTATCATCTACAAATTTTATTGAGGATGTTTTTATGATAATTTTTCTTTTAATTCGCCTACCTCCGCTTTCTGTCATATTTCTCCAATTTTTAAATGTTAGTTCTAGAAATTTTGAAGTAGGAAAAGTAGTAACAGAATTATCCCAAGCTTTAACTTTAACTCTATGAAGGCCAACTTCCATTACTTCTCCATCTATATTTAATGCCTTTAATTCTATCCAATCTCCTTCTTTTACCAAACCGCCACCATATACTTGAATACTGGCTACTAAGCCAAGTATTGTGTCCTTGAATACTAATAATAAAATGGCACCTAAAGCTCCGANACCTGATAGAATTCCCCATGGTGAAAGACTTAGTAAATAGCAAATGGCAAGTATAAGAGATATAATAAAGATTAATAGCTTAAGTAATTGTAAATAACTATTTACCGGATATTTTATAAAAAATTCATTCCTTTTATAGGTGAGATTAATAGCAGTAATAATCTTATTAAATAAGAAAGGTGTAGCTATAATAATCAAAAAACCTGCTATTTTTCTAAAAAAATAGAACTGCTTATAAAATATGTCATTTTCTTCAATAGAAAAGTTAGTAAGTACTAAGTATATTATTAGTGGTGGAAATAGAAAACTGAATGAGAAAAATAATTTAACTTCGATGAACTTNTTGAAAAGTAGNTTATTTCTTTTATTAAAAAAATCTCTTATTGAAGGTAGTACTAGTTTTATAAATAATATAGGAGAAGTAAATGCTATTAAAAAAAATAAAATAAAATGCCAATAATCTTTAGTTATATCAAGTATTATATTCAATTTAATTACCTCACTATCTGGTGGGCGGTACTGGGTTTGAACCAGTGACCCCCACGATGTCAACGTGGTGCTCTCCCACTGAGCTAACCGCCCGTTGTTACTTAAAACAAAATATAATATTATTTACAAATAATCTAGAATATAAATTCTTCATTTGACAATGTTACCACAGGCCGGTCAAAATTATTTGGAAATTTTAATAGCTCATGCAGATTAAGAATAATATTTTTTTCATTTTTCTTTTTAAGAAGTATTTTATTCTTATTTCCGTAACAGAAATCAAATTTTCTTTGATTTACTTTAATATAAGAGCAGAATTTTTTTAGAGGCCTATTAGAGTTATTAATAACATTAATTACTACAACCCATTCACAATAGCCATAAACATTACCTAATCTCTCACAACCTGGTTCGTTTCTTTTTCTAATTTTATCTATCTTAACAGAGGCCTTATTTTTATATTCTCTTTGCCATTCAATATTATTTTTGTCTGCATTAACGCAGAATATTAGAAAAAAAACAATAATAGATAATAAAAGTTTCATGATATGACTATATATATATTCTAGCAAAAATCATTACTAATTTTTTCTTTTTTTATAATTTATTCCAAAAACAAAAGAACTAATTACTAAGAATATAATACTAAGAGAACTCAGTAAAAGTAAAAATACCATACCTATTCCAAAAAATTTTCCACTATGAAGTTCAGTAACTATTCTATGAAAAGAAATTCCTTCTCCTTGGTGAAGCTTTAAATATCTCTTAGCTATTATGGGAGAGGTTTCTTTAGTAATAAACCAGTTTATTTTTTGTTCATCATTATGAAAATTTACAATTTTTCCTTCTAAAATTTCATATAACTCTTCCTTTGTTTTAATTACAACCTTTCCCTCGTAAACCCCAGCTTTTAAAATTTCGTAATTTGTACTAAATTCTTCAATGTCTATAAGTTGTAATGTATTTTCTTCTTCTTCAAACAAATAAATTTTTATTTGAAAATCATGAAAAAAATATAATTTCTTCTCATCATTTTCATAAAAAAGGGCTATTATTTTTTTTTCTAATGTGTCAATAAATTCATTATTAATATAAAAGCTGGTATTAATAACAATTAATTCATGCTTTTCAGAGTCAGCCATTTTTACATCATCTAAAGTAGCCATATTGTATTTTTTTAATAGAAAGCTGTTATTTAAAAATTTTTCTGCTACTCCTAGTGATTGAGGATACAACAGCATTACTCCAGTTATAGTTAGATGCAAAATAAATAAACTAAATATGAAACCGATATATTTGTGAAGTTTTCTAAAATTTCTTTTAATTACATGTTTTTTCATCTACAAGCGAGTCTAGCACAAGTGCTATTCTACCCATTCTGTCCATTGAATTAACGGATAAAGTAGCTCCTGATATATTATCTAAATTCTCATTTAGCTTAACATCTTTTCGTAGTGTCTTACCATTGAATTGTGACAAAAAGCTAGGATACTTAATTTCATAACCAATTTGTTCTCTATATATTAATACATGAGCACTAACAATTTTACAGTCTTCAACTACAAAGCCTGCAGTAATAGGTTTATATTTTCCTATAGAATTTAGTATCCATATGGTTTTGTTGTCCTTAATCCAATAGGAGAAAATAGCTTTTCTATAATTTTCACCCATAATGCTTTTTAATATCTTTTTTGTATTTCCTTTGACTATAAGCCTTTTTCTTTGCTGCTCAGAGCCATTGTACATTTTTTCGATGAATTCTATTTCCTCTGGTTCTTTCTTTGAATAGGCGTTAGAAAGATTTATTGCTAGAAGTAGATTTAATATAATAAAATATTTTAAATACATGATATTTCTGATATAGTGCAATTTAAAAAGGAAAAAAGCACTTTCTTTAAAAAAAAGAAAATGCTTTTAACCTTAGGTATGCAGTATCTATAACACTATCAAACACTCACAAATAGATACCTTGCAAACCCAACTCTAAACACTTTAGTACTGCGGGAAGAGAATACATTGTGTTTAGAATTGGTATCCGAAACCGAAGTTAAATCCATGCGTACCTTTACCGTCCGAATAAGTCTTGGTATTTTCATAGTCGACTTTCAAAACAGCATTAGGTGANAACCAGTAGTTAACTCCATAGTCATATTGTCTTACTTTTGCGCTTGGTTTAGATGCTACGCTATCNTCNGCCTTTTCATCATTATAACTAATTCTTGTCCAAACACCTACTGAGCTGTCTAACTCGCCACCCAAACTAATTCTGTAAGATGGTTCAATATAACCACCCCACTGATAAGCATAACCATTAGTTACACATGCATGAGCTTCCGAACAATCCAAGTCCCACCATCCATAAAGTGCTCTAAAACCAAATCCTTCTGTAGGTGACATGTTCATATGACCACCCCAAAGACTACCACTAATTTCTCCTGCAGCAGCAGTATTATCTAAGTCTTGAGCATAGTTATGCCAAGCAGCAAATTCAATGCCTGGAATACCTGTATACCTTACTCTTGCTGTATACATTAAGTTTGTACCATCTTGTTCTTGGATTTTACCTCTACCGTCTCTAATATCACCAGTGCTAGTATCAAGACTGGAATGAACTGCAAAAGTAAAATCTAGATTGTCTTGTAATGCAGNTTGTCCAAGTATACCAGCTTCCCACNAAGTNTTNGCTGCTATTACTTTTTCAACAGTANNTCTCTCNACACCATAGAAGGTAGGAGGCTCATGTGTCTCATTTATAATACCAATTGGCACTAGAAATATACCATACTTNATAAATGTATCTTCAATACCTAAATAACCNAGNTTNTGTTCTAAATACATTTGCTCAAGTTCAACCGCACCGTTACCGTCTTTTACATAAGCATGCTCTAGTTCTACTTCACTATTGAAACTTAACCATTTATTAAATTGATGTCCTATAAACGTTACATATCTATGAGCATCTAATTTTTTAGTAGAACCTGGATCACCTGCTGTGACATCTTTGGAAATGTGTGCCATCTCCCAGTGAAGTTCACCATATCCACCAATAGAGGTTTTGGTCCACCAACCATCTCCTCCTTCACCACCCTCTTCAATTACAGCAGCCAGTGCATCTATTTCATCTTGCATATCTGCTAATTTTTGTTCAAGGTGACCATCAGCCATTAGTAGACTAATTTGAAATAATAAGCCTGTTATTATTCCAATAAATACCTTTAAAAATTTATTAATCATATTCGTATCTCCATTCAATAGAGTTTATGTAGCGCGAATAGCAATTAATGTCAAGTATAAATGAGAATTATTCTCAATAGAGTAAAAAATCCTTATAAATTAGGATTTTCCTTCAAATAAATGTCAATAAATGGTTATCAAATTGGTATTTTTCTTTTATGAATAAATTTTTCTGATATCCTGACAAATTCTGAATAGCTCCTTTCCCGCTAGAAGCAAGCATCAATTCATTTCTTGGGACTTGAGCTAGTCCGCAAACATCAAATTTCCTGTGAGAAGACGTAAGTTTATGTGTATTTATATTCCAAGCCAATACATAACCTGACCTTGGAAATGAAGCATAGACTAGATTTTTATTTGATAAGACTTTTATACTTCCTACATAGTTGTCAAACTTTTGATAATTATTTGGTATCTTAAAAAAAGTCAATTTTTCTAAATTACACTTAAATACAGTAGATAAAGTCTTATTTTTTGACCTATTGTAAGTTTGGCAACCAGCCAAAATTTCACTTTCCTTTGTATCAAAATGTCTAATACTGAAGTCTTTATATTCTTTTCTTAATTTAAATTGTTTTTGTAATTTACCATTGGTTTGACTAATTATACTTAAATTAGAATTAATATCAGACAGATTTAATTTAACCCTAGGAAAATCAGGATGAGTTAAAATACCACCATTTGCAATTATAAGCTTTCCATTTTTAGCAATTTTAATTTCATGAGGTCCAATACCATAAGTTTGAAATTCTCCAACTCTTCTAAAATCTCTGAAAGGATCATATATTCCTATAGAACCTGATCTATCATCACTATAATAATGATGATTTTCAGTTAAAAATAAGAGATTTGAAGTTCTAGAATACGCCCCATGTCCATAAAAATGTCTGCCTTTTGGTGCTTTTATAAGCTTTGTTTTAGTTTTGTCTTTTAGATCAAAAACTATAAATTCGCTACCTGGTCTTCTAGAAATAACAACAAATTTTTGTAAGTCTGATATGTAAAGACTGTCATGAGCCCTAAAAGGTAATTTTATTTTTATTAACTCGTATCCTAGGCAATTAAAAATACAAAAATAATTAGAATTTCCTGAAGTAATAGCGGACCCAATTTTATAAACAAATTCTGGTTTTTTTTTTGCGTACAAATGTGAATTTCCTGAAAAAAATAAATTCAGCATAGTCCATGAAAAAAAATCTCTTCTATTCACTAATCACCATCCAACTTATTAAAACCAATGTTTATTGATAAAACTTCAGATACATCGTTTAAGAGAGAGCTGTGTAGTGCTTTTATTTTAAGATGTGCTTTTTCTAAATCAACATTTAATTGTTGTATATTTTTTTCTTTTTCAATGGGATAGGATACATCATTGAGAAAAATGAGAGTCATTTTAAAATTATTCTCAAAATCACTAAGTTTAGGATATTTTGCTTCAACCAATAATGGTTTTAGAACCATTGTGTAAAATTCATAAATTGATCCTATGTTATTGAGTATGCTATCCCAAGAATAATTAGACCTCCAGAATTCAAGTTTCTTTTTGCTATATTTTTGATTTTTTTTAGAGGTATTCACAATTTTTTGATACATTATAATTTCTAATTGAGATAATATAGAATTATAAAATAGACCAAGAAGTTGATCTTCATCAATGTTTTCATAAAAATCTGCTTCATTTTTCCAGATATTGTGAGTATACAAAAATATAACCTCAAGATTTTTCAAAATAGCTTTCATATAATTGCATACAAAAGTTCTGTTATTAAGATTATAAGTATTCAATTCATCAAATATAATTTTTTCTAAAACAGGAATTCCTTGTATAGCAACACTTTTCGCACCTAAGCTTGTAAAGTCTGTATATTCAGAGGATTTATTTCTAATTACTTTTTCATACTGCCTTGCAATAACATTTCTCTTGTCTGGCCAAAATTGAATCCTCAAATAGTTGTTAAAATCTTCTATAGGTCCAAATCTGATATGTTGAACAGATGTCCAACTATTTAACAACTGAAAGAATTTTTTTTTAAGGTTTTCGGTTTTCTTTTTATTAGTTGAGCAGTAATTATTTACCTCATCTATAAGCAAATTATTGTTTAACAATAATTTATAGTAATCCTTCTCTATTTTATTTTTATATTTATTAATTTCAAAATTGTCTTGAGTTAGACATTTGCTGAATATAAAAAAAAAGAGAAAAAATAATAGTCTTTGATAACCTTCAATCATAAAGATTTCAAAAATTTTTCTAATTTATCCAGGTCATTTCCATACTTTTCTATCAAGTAATCCAAGGATTTCTTTGCCTCACCTGAGTGCCATAGAACAGCTTCCATTATGGTGTTGGCACGTCCATCATGTAAAAATGTAGCTCTGGGGTTTACATCTTTAGCTAGCCCAATTCCCCAGAGAGGAGGAGTTTTCCATTCTTTATTGGTAATATTTCCTTCTAAATCTTTGTCAGCTAACTCGTCTCCCATGTCGTGTAACAAAAGGTCAGTATAAGGCCATATAAGTTGATACCTAAGAAAATCAATAT
This sequence comes from Rickettsiales bacterium, assembly GCA_002720125.1. Classification (GTDB taxonomy): domain Bacteria; phylum Pseudomonadota; class Alphaproteobacteria; order TMED109; family TMED109. Next base: position 22,757 of record PBGQ01000018.1, read on the forward strand.
CAGCATTTTTAGATGTAACATACTTTGGAGTATGACATGAGGTACATTGGGATTTGTAAAAGATCTCCTTTCCTTTAAGAACGTCTGAGTCATTAACATTTCTTCTTTTAGGAGGAGATAAACTTGATAGATAAAAAACTACTTTATCAAGTACTTCTTTACTAGCTTCAAACCCATTGACACTGTCATTACCGTTAGGAAATTTTGAACATTCTGTTTGTTCTATAGTGCAATCTCCATCTGGATTTTGACCAACAGGGTTGGAGATGCCCATATCGTGCATAAATGCTACACCGGATTGATTTGTTAAGTTATGTGTAGACGCTCTTACTCCAAAACGGCCAACTCTAATTTTATTTTTATCAACTTTAATTCTTCTTGCTATTCCTGATATACCATCCTGATCATTATCATATTTATCCTCTTTTTTTAAGATGTCACTATCTTCAATAGCATTAATTAATCCTGTTCCATATACAAATGGCGATATCCTCAATGAGAGAGAGTTATCATTCTCAAATTTTCCATAATTATAATCTAAAATGTCAAACCTCACTTTAGATAAGCTTTTTGAATAATTTTTTGAGATATTTCTAATTACTTTAGAAGTAGTTATTTTACCTGAAACCTCATTCAAAATACCTGGAATTGCAAAAAATTGAAATTGTTTACCATATGTCTTATTTTTAATAAGATCTAGCCCTTTATATTTACCAGTTTTTATTACAAGTGAAAGTGGTCTCTCTGAGGTTGGTAAATGGCCTCTACCATCCTTTATATGACAAGACTGACATGCTCTCGCATTATATAATGGACCCAATCCGTCGGAAGCAATTGTAGAGGCAGGAGCTGATATCCAAAGTTTTCTAAAAAGCCCATTACCTATTAAAAAGTCTTGCCTTTGTTGGAAACTCAAATTATTGAAATGCATTGAATAAGCATTTCTACCTACTATAGCTACAGTACCAGCTCCCCCTGAGAGATTTTCAGACCTCTCCGCTTTAGAAAAGTTATTTGTTGGAGTTACTACTTTATTAACTACTTTAATTTCTTCACTATTGAGATCAACTCTAGCGTGACATATGCTGTAAAAAAAAAAGTATGTAAGTATAAAAAAATTAAAAAGCAGTGACCTCATACGTATTAATTAAATACAGCATCAGGATTATCAAGGGAGTCTGAACCTTCTATTTGTAAATTACTGATATTTAACGATTTAGCAACTTCTTCTATACTTCTACTTTGAACTACCAACGCGTCCACAGCATCCTGAATAAGACGATTTCCATCATCATTTCCTTCAGCTATTAACATGTCATAAGTAATACCACCTTCAGCTGAGTCTACTATTTTTTGCATTCTATTAATTGTTTGATTGATTGCATTTCTAACCGCTAAATCTAAATCTTTATCTATTAAAGCAACTTTGGAACTAAGACTGTCGCCTTTAATAGTTTTACCATCAATATTTTTGTAGTTTCCTAAGTACACGTTCTTGATACCGATCACGTTATAAAAATGGGAATTGTGTGTATTGTCAGAAAAACAATCATGTTCTTCTTCTGGATCATTTAGCATAAGACCTAATTTCATTCTTTCACCAGCTAATTCTCCATAAGAGAGACTTCCCATACCTATCAAAATTCTCTTTAATGCTTCCATTTCATTTTCTTTAAGAATGTCGTTTCTTGCTTCTCCGTTAACTCCCCATTTTGCGACTATTTCTTCAAGATCTGAAACTAATAACTCGGCTGCAGCTTTCAAATAATCTCTTCTTCTATCACAGTTAGTATTTGAACAAGCTTTAAGACTATAATCTTCAAAACCTCGCTTGCCAGCGCCAGCTTTTGTCCCATTTAAGTCTTGTCCCCACAACAAGAATTCTATCGCATGATAGCCAGTTGCTACGTTAGCTTCATTACCTCCAATTTCATGAAGAACATCTCCAAGAAGATTAGCATTTATTACTCTAGCATCTATTTCATTGCCCTCAACTTTTAAAACTGAGTTAGCAACAACGTTAAAGTTTGAAAAATCATTTTCACTAGGATAGTAATTAGTATTATCAACATAATCTATTAATCCTTCATCTAGAGGCCAAGCATTAACTTTGCCTTCCCATTCATCAACAATGGCATTACCAAACCTAAAAACTTCAGTCTGTTGATATACAGTTCTTGCTTTTAACCAACTTTTTTTAACCTCCAAAAACTTTTTTTCACTCGGAGCTTCTAAAAAGAAATTTATTTTAGAAAGCATAACTTCAGCTAATGTGAGGGAGTCTTTGTATTTAGCGTATGCTATATTTGCATAGTTATCTGTAATACTATTTTTAGAAAAAGATAAATAACAGACAAAATATATTAAACCAGCAAGTAAAATTTTTTTCATAATACACCTCTATAAGTTAGGAATATGACAACTTATAATAATAGTTAATATTTTCTTGATTTCAATAATTTATTTGATAATAATAATCATATGCAGATTATTTCTGCATCTTTTATATAAAAATAAAATGCTAAAATTTTTTTTAATTCTTATATTTTTCTATACAAATTATACCTTGTCAAAAACTGATAATTTTATAAATCTTTATTCTGCAAGGCAAAGTGTTTTGATGGAACCGTTAATAGAAGCTTTTCAAAAAGAAACTGACATAAAAGTAAATATTATCGCTGCTAAAGCAAGTCAATTAATTAACAGAATTGAGTCTGAAGGACAATATACAAAAGCAGATATTTTGCTAACTACGGATGTGGGAAGGTTAATTCAAGCACAAAAAAAAAAATTATTTATTAAAGTTGAAAGTGAAATAATTAATGAAGCTTTACCTTCAAAATTTAAGGATGAAAAAAATGAATGGTTCGGACTAAGTTTGAGATCAAGGATTTTAGTTTATAATACTAAAAAAGTAGATAAAAGTAATCTTTCTGGATACTTTGATTTGTCAAATAAAAAATGGGATAGACGAATAATGGTTCGCTCTTCAAATAATGTTTACAATCAATCTTTAGTAGCAGCAATGATATTAAACTACGGAGAAAAAAAAGTAGAAAAATTTCTGAAGAACTTTGTTAAAAATTTTGCTAGAAAGCCATCCGGCGGAGATCGGGATCAAATAAAAGCGGTAGTAGCAGGTCAAGGAGACATTGCTCTTGTAAATAGTTATTATTTTCTAAAAATGAAATTTAACGATCATAAAGATACTCTTAAGAATGTGGCAGTTCACTTTCCTAGTGATGGTATAATGAATACACATGTCAATTTAAGTGGAGCAGGTATAATAAAATATTCTAAAAATTACATTAATTCCGTTAAGTTTTTGGAGTTTATGTTAAGTGATCAGGCTCAAGAAATCTATTCTGATATAAATTATGAGTACCCAATTAAGAAAAAAATAAAAGTTTCAAATAAGATGCAGCCTTATTTAATTACTAAACAAGATAATCTAAGTCTTTTTGAAATAGGAAAAGTTAACGAAAAAGCTATAATATTGATGGATAAAGCAGGCTGGAAATAATAAATATTTAATAAAAATTTCGATAAAATGAACCTTAGAGAAAGTCAAAATATAGATTCTTGCTCTTTTGAATTTATTTCTCAAAATTCACCTTTGATTATAATGGTTCCTCATAGTGGAAGAAATTATGATAAGACTCTGCTTAATCAAACTCAACTAAGCATTAAAGAGTTACGGGACTCTGAAGATGCTTATGTGGATAAATTTTTTTCCAATAATGTTAAAAAATTCTCATTTTTAAAAGCAAAATTTCCTAGAATATTTGTTGATGTAAATAGATCTCCTTTAGAAATAGATCCACTTATGTGGCAAGAAAACGGTCTGACAAAAATTTTTAATCAGAAAACATTAAAAGTACTTTCTGGTATTGGAGTTTTTCCAAAAGTAAACCTGCAAGGTGATTTTCTGTACAATTCAAAAATACCATTTATAGAAGCAAAAAGAAGACTTTTTAAATATTATTTTCCTTACCATAAAAAAATAAAAGATGTTATAAATACAACAATTATCAAATTTAAGAAAGTTGTAGCTTTAGATTGTCATTCAATGGCGTCAGATATAATTGACAGCGACGTAGTTCTAAGCAATGGCCAAGGTATAACTGCAAGTTACGATATTTTGTATTTTATGAAAGACTTTTTTAAAAGTTTTGGTTTTAAAGTTAGTATAAATAATCCTTTTAAAGGAGGTTTCATTTCCTATCATCATTCAAACATTAAAAAAAATATACATTTTATCCAAGTCGAAGTTAATAAAAGAATATACATGTCAGAACAAGATTACACTATAAAAAAAGAAGAAATGAAAAAATTACAATCTTGTTTTAAAAAGTTAGTAGAAAACATTATTATGAATTAAAACTAAAGTTCTTTATTAATTTACAATTTATTAAAGTTATAATACAAATCAAATAAGATTTACAAACAAATAAAATTAATTTTATGAAGATTATTTTTTATACTTTTCTTACGCTCGTATTAGTAGCTTTTCTATTTATAGCAATTAGTATAATGGGAATTATAAAATATACTAAAGATTTGCCAGACTATAAACAACTTAAAGAATACTCGCCATCTATCATTAGCAGGCTCTACACAGGCAATGGTTCTCCTTTAGCAGAATTCTCTCTTCAAAAAAGGATTTTTATTCCTACATCCTCTATGCCAGATATGGTAAAGAGAGCATTTGTATCAGCAGAGGATAAAAATTTTTTTCAGCACAAGGGAGTTGACTTTATTAGCATTGCTAAAGCTTTTGTAATTAATATTAACAATATTTACAATGGCAGAAGGTTAGTTGGGGCATCTACCATTACTCAACAAGTAGCAAAAAACTTTTTACTGTCCAATGAAGTTTCTTTGAATAGGAAAATTAAGGAGGCTTTATTGGCATTAAGAATAGAGAGAATTCTTACTAAAGAAAGAATTCTAGAGCTATATTTAAATGAAATTTTTCTTGGTCTAAGATCTTATGGAGTTGCTGCCGCATCCTTAAATTATTTCAATAAATCCTTAGACGAATTAGAGCTGTCTGAGATAGCCTATTTAGCAGGATTACCAAAAGGCCCTAATAATTATCATCCAATTAAAAATAAAAAAGCAGCTATCATAAGAAGAAATTATGTTTTAAACCGAATGAAAGAAGATGGAATTATTTCTCAGGAAGCTGCAATTAAAGCCTCTTTAAAACCTATAGAACAAACTAGCCAAAAGGAGGAAGAGAGGGTATATGCGCCTTACTTTATAGAAGAAGTAAGAAGAAAGATAATTGATAATTATGGAGAGGATGCTTTGTATAGAGAAGGATTAAACATAATTACAACAATAGATCCAATTTTACAGAAGCATGCAATAGATTCTTTGAGAAAGGGTATAGAGGATTATGATAAGAGACACGGGTGGCGAGGACCTTTAAGAAATATCAAAGAAGAAGTAATTAATAAAAAATCTAAAAATCTTAGAGAGAAATATAAAAATTTTCCAGGGTTACATTCAAAAAAGCTTGGCTATATTTTACAAATTAGTGATAAGAAACTAACAATTAAACTATTAGAAACAAACAAAAAGGTACAAATAAATAAAGAAGATATAATTAAACAAAAATGGCTAAATAAATCTAATAATTTTAATTTCGATCAGATAAATGAAAACTTTAAAAAATATGATTTACTAGTTATCAATGAAATAAAAGATAACCAAAATAAAATTTACGAAATTGACCAAATTCCTGAAGTCAACGGAGCAATAGTAGTTGTAGACCCTAGAAATGGCAGAGTATTAGCTTTGTCGGGAGGATATGATTTTGATGGAAGTGAATTTAACAGGGCTACCCAGGCTAAAAGGCAGCCAGGATCAGCCTTTAAACCCTTTGTTTACTTATCGGCTTTGGAAAATGGCTATCTTCCAAATACTAAAATATTAGATGCTCCTTTAGTTATAGATCAAGGTCCTCAACTAGGAGACTGGAGGCCAAAAAATTATTCAGGAGTTTTTTATGGACCATCAACTTTGAGAGTGGGTTTAGAAAAATCGAGAAACGTTATGACTGTTAGATTAGCAAATCAGATTGGTATGAAGAAAATTACTGAAATAGGAAAAAGATTTAAGTTAGGTAATTTTCCACCTCTTTTAGCGACATCATTGGGAGCAGAAGAAGTTACCTTATTAGATCTTGTGGCAGCATATGCTGCTTTTGTTAATGGTGGTCGCTATAATAAGCCAGCAATAATTGAGAAGATACAGGATAGAAAAGGTAAAACTATATTTAGAAGAGATGAAAGGTTTTGCAAAAAATGTCAAATAATTCAAGAAAAAAATTTTATTAGACCTCTTTTAGCTCCCGAAGGTGAGCAAATTATTGATGAGTCTTTCGCATTTCAATTAACTTGGATGCTCAAAGGAGTAACTGAGAGAGGAACTGCAAAATCTTTGAAAAACTTAGGGCATTCTTTAGCAGGAAAAACTGGAACAACTAACGATAACATGGATGCATGGTTTTTAGGATTTTCTCCTGAAATTGTAGTAGGAGTCTTCATAGGATTTGACCAACCCAAAACATTAGGAGATAAAGAAACAGGTGGAAAAGTTGCTGTTCCAATTTTTGCAGACTTTCTTACCAAGGCTCTAAAAAACTTAGAAAAAAGACCTTTTTTAGTTCCAGAAAACATTGAGATGGTAAAAATAGAACATAATTCAGGAAAGTTTGTTATAGCAGATAGTAAAAATACAATTTATGAAGCCTTTTTAAAAGGAACAATTAATACTGAAACGGATAAAAAATATATCAATAAAGAAGTTATAAAGGGTTTTGAAGATAATTTATATTAGAGGATTTTATGCTTATAGAGTTAGAAACAGAAATAAATGAAATTGAAAGAACTGTTGAATTCATAAGGAGGTATCTTTGACCCTTTAGATATGGAAAAAAAAATTATTCACTTTAATAAATTATCAGAGGAAAAAAACTTCTGGGAAAACACAAAAAATGCTCAAAAAATATTTAAAGAAAAAAGCAAAATTGAGAAAAACTTAAATGACTTTAAAGCCTTAGAAAATGAGTTAGTGGATTTAAAAGAACTTTTTCAGTTATTTAAAAATGATAGCGATCTAGATGTCCAAGAAGACATTGTTTCACTAATCAAAAAAATAAAAAAAAAGGCAAATAATACTAAGTTAAATACTCTTTTATCTAAAGAGGCTGACTCTAATAACTGTTTTATAGAGATTCATGCAGGAGCTGGAGGAACAGAGAGTCAAGACTGGGCGGAAATGCTTTTAAGAATGTACAATAGATGGATAGAAGAAAAAAAATTTAAAAGAGAGATTATTAATTTTCATTCGGGCGATGAAGCGGGAATAAAATCTGTTACTATTAGAGTAACTGGAGAAAATGCTTATGGTTTACTTAAAACAGAAAGTGGAATTCATAGATTGGTAAGAATCTCTCCATTTGACTCTCAAAAAAGAAGACATACTAGTTTTGCTAGCATTTGGATTTATCCTGAGTCTAACGAAGATATAGAGATTAAAGTTGGGATGAAAGACTTAAGGATTGATACCTACAGAGCCTCTGGTGCTGGCGGACAACACGTTAATAAGACTGATAGTGCTGTTAGAATTACTCATATACCAACAAAAATTGTAGTACAATGTCAAAATCAAAGGTCACAACATCAAAATAAGGCTACTGCTCTAAAAATGTTAGAGTCTAGATTATATGAAATAGAATTAAGAAATTTAGAGAAAAAGAATAGCAAAAATGTTTCAGAGAAAAAAGAGATAGGATGGGGAAATCAAATAAGGTCATATATTATGCAGCCTTATCAATTAGTAAAAGATAACAGGACTGGACAGGAGACTAGCGATGTATTAGGGGAATTAGATGGAAATCTCGATGATTTTATTTTAAATAATTTATCAAATAAGTTATAGAATTATGGAAACTTATTTTAGAAAAGATAAAATCTCTTCAAGGTGATTTGCGACTTTTACTTTGTTCCATACGTGTAAAATTTTATTATTTTTATCAATAAGGAAGGTAGTTCTTTCTATACCAAAATACTTCTTTCCATACATGCTTTTCTCCACCCAAACCTTGTATTTTTCACAAGTATCATTTTCAAAATCAGATAATAAGTCAATAAGTAAATTATGTTTTTCTATAAAATTTCTATGTTTTTTAGTACTATCTTTAGATATTCCGAAGACTAAATAGCCTAATTTGTTTATTTTGTCTAAGTTTTTCGAAAATTCGATAGCTTCTTTGGTGCAGCCTGGCGTATTATCTTTGGGATAAAAAAATAATACAACATTTTTTTTAATTTTATTTAGTTCTACCAATTCATCATTATGATTAAGTAATTCAAAATTTGGGGCTATATCGTTTACTTTAAGAGACATTTCAAATAATTTTATGTATAATAAAATATTAAATATAAGTTAAAAATTGTTCAAATTCAAGATTACTAAATATATTTTTTACACTTTGTTGGCATTGCTAATTTTAGTTTTGCTATTCTTATTAAGGTTGTCTGTAAAACCATTAAATGTTAGTTATTTAAAAGACTATCTAAAAAGTAAGCCATATTTAACTCAGCATTTTGATAAAATCGAATTAGAAAAAATTCAAGTAAAGGTTAATATACTCTCAAACAAGATAAACCTTAATTTAGGACAAATTTCTTTTAAAAACTTTGATAAGCAGATTAAAAAGCTAGTCGCTGATGAAATTACAATAGACATTTTGTTTACTGACTTTTTAAATGACAAAATTTCAATCCATGCTTTAAACATGTCTAAAGGTGAGGTTGAAGTAGAGACTAATAAAATTGGTACTGTTTTCAATAAAAGAGAAATCCAAAATCTTACCTTGCTATTATCAGCGGAAGAAAAACTAGATTTTTTTAAAAAAATAACGCTTCAGGATTTTAAAGTAAATGTAAAAAATTTATCTGATAATACAAACATAGTTACAGAAGTAAAAAATGGAACAATAACTCTCAAAAATAATAAGCCAATATTTAATAATTTTTTAATTAAAAATACTATTTACTCAGGTATAGAAAAAAGAGAAAATCTTAAAATTAAAAGTATACTGATGAGCTACACTGAAAATCATGATTATCTAATAACCATAGAAGAGGTATCTTTTAAAGGGATTGAAAATTACTTTAACCAGGACTATTTCTATTTTGATTTTGTAAAAGTTAAAGATTGCAAAATAAAGTTCAATACTAAAACAAAAAAAATAAATTTAAGGTCAAAAATAGAACAAAATAATAACTTATTTCCATTAGACTTTGATGGGTTTTTAGACAAAAATTTAAAGCTCAATGGACAATTAGTAGGAGAATTATCTGAAACAAAAATTTTTAAAATATTGAATAAAGAAAAAATTATTGGTTTAGGTCTTGATATGAAAAATGCCAGCAATGGAAATGCTAATGGAAACTTTCTTTTCAATATCTCAAAAAATAAGATTGAAAATTTAGACTTTGATCTTAGATATAGCCTAAAAAAATTTAACCCTATTTCATTTGCCTTTAAAAAAGATAAAAGAATTGAGGCTACATTAAAAGAGTTTTATATTTTAGGAAAGTATGAAAATAACCAAGTCAAACTGCTAGATTTTACAGCTAGCCTTAAAGAGGGCAGGGTAAGTGCTTATGGAAATTTAGAGAGCTTAGTTGACAAAATTAAATTTGAACTTGTATTCACATTGCACAATTTCGTATTTGAGAATTTCAATTTTCAAGATAATTTAGGAGTTTTAGATAATTATAAGAACATATTTCACAACACTAAAATAAAAAATATTCTTTTAGATAATCTTGTTTTAGAAATTTCTAATAAAGAAGGTGATATAGTAATGAATTCATTATTTTGTAAACTTAAAAAAATGGATCTTTACTTTCCTCAGGATTTAATAGTTAACCTAGAATCCGTTGAAATGACTGCAGATGATAAAGTATTAAAAGCTAATTCGCAAAAAATAATTATCAAGCACAAAACACTGAAAAATGCAGAATTTCAAAAAACTAGATTGTCATTATCTTACAACTTAAAAAAAATTAATAACTATGAATTAAGTTTAAATAGTCAGATAAGTTCTCAATATAAAAATTTAAGAAAAATAGCAGGGTTATATAATGAGTTACAACTAGATGAATATTTTTTTGATGGATTAGATGGAATATTAGAGGCTAATATTAATTTTAATGCTCAGAATAAGGATAACAAAAAAAAGTTTTATGATTTAAAATTGACAGGGGAACTTTCAGATTTTTTTACTCAAAAAGAAGTAGGCTCAGAGAGTATCCCTCTCAAGCTAGAGGAATTTAATGGGAGCTTTGCTGTTGAAGATAACAAAATCAAATTAGAAGGAAATGGTATCCTAAACGGTTCTGAAGCAAAATTAATTTTAGACGTTGATGAAAAAAATAGCTTGAGAGCAAAAATTATATCTGATGCAAAACATAACTCTTTTAGCTTTTTAAACAATTATAATTTTTTAACGCAAGGCAATTCTAAAATAGAAATGTTAGTAACAAAAGAGAAAATATCTGATGATGACTGGAAGGTTCTTTTTAAAAGCAACTTATTCAAGAATGAGGTTACAATTGATTTTTTATCTCACCAGAAAAATTCCAATACAAATGGACAAATGGAAGGTGAGTTTTTTTTTAAAGGTTTAGACTTATTAAAAGTTAAGAATTTACAATATGCTACAGATGATATTTTATTAAGTCTAGATATGTATTTTAATGGCTCTGGAGATATATCTAATATTGATTTACATCAATTCATAAGTGCAAATAACAATTTCAAAGGGAATATTAAATTTTTAACTTCTAATAAAAAAGAAATAAAGATTAGAGGATACAGTTTTGACTTTAAAGATATACCCATGCAGAAAGAGGATAATAATTCTACTTTTATTAAAGTCGATATTGATATAGATAATCTTTTATTTGGTGAAAATAATTTTGGAAGAGCTATATGCAACGTAGATTTATATGATGAAAAGATTGAAAGTCTATCAGGTAAACTCATAAATAATAGTATAGTGCATACAAATTTTGTTTTTAGAGAATACGACAAGAAACAGAATGACGTTATAGAATTTATATTTGATGATTTTGGCTTGTTTTTAAAAACAGTAGGAGTAACTGATGATTTTTCTAATGGAAAAGGAATACTCACATTGACCTTAAAAGATGATACGCAAGAAATAATTAATGGTTTTTACGATATAAAGTCTTTTTCTATAAAAAATGCTTCATTTCTTGCAAGAATTCTTCAACTTGCATCTTTTACAGGGTTACTTGAAATACTTGGAAACGAAGGGATACCATTTAGTAAATTAAGTGGAAAATTTGATAAGAAAAATAATGTACTCAAAGTTAATAATACAAAATTTGAGGACTATCCCTAGGAGCTACAGTTAAAGGAAGCCTAAATCTTGAAAGTAAAAATATTGATTTAGAGGGAGTCTTAGTTCCAGCCTACGCAATTAACTCTATAATTAATAAAATTCCAGTGATAGGTGATATAGTAACTGGTATAGAGGGTGAAGGAATTATTGGAGTTGAATATAAAGCACAGGGAAGTTTTGAAAATCCTAATTATTTGATAAACCCTTTTTCATTATTTACTCCAGGAATACTAAGAAATCTTTTTACACCTACAGATAAAAAAGAGGATACCGAAGTTAATGATGATGCTAAGAAGTAATTTTTATTAAAGCTCGTCTTTTTGCTCCAGCAGATAGATACAGACTGTTATTTTCTTTTACATAAGTTTCATCAATTAGCTTATTAAAATCAGTTATTATATTGCCATTTATTTTAGCGCCTCCTTGTTTTATTAATCTACGCGCTTCACTGTTAGACTTACACAGAATTTCATTTAGTGAAAAAACTTTGTAAGCAGGAAGGCCTTTTCTAATTAGATCTTTTTCTATATTTGTACTAGGTAAAAGTTTCTCATTCCACTCATTTTTTGCAAACTCTTTTATAGAATTTTGAACCTTTAGAGCGTTTTCTTTTCCATATACAACTTCCGTTACAGAATTAGCTAACAATAATTTTGCTTCATTTATTTCTTCGCCTTCAAGTTTGCTCAGTTTTTGTATTTCACTCAGGTCTATTTCTGTAAAAAATTTTAAGAACCTTATTACATCCTCATCTAAAGTATTTCTCCAGAATTGCCAAAAATCAAAAATTGATAATTTATTTTCAGATAGCCAAATTGTGCCCTTGCTAGTCTTTCCCATTTTATTTCCATTTGCTGTTGTTATAAGTGGTGATGTAATAGCATGAGCATTCACTTTATAGTTGTTTTTAAAGCTTAATCTTTTAATTAAGTCAATCCCATTCACTATATTTCCCCATTGATCTGACCCTCCAAATTGAACATTACAGTTATATCTTTGGTTGAGTATGAAATAGTCATATGCTTGATTAATCATATAATTAAATTCTAAAAAACTCAGATTCTGCTGTCTATCTAATCTGGTTTTAACTGAGTCAAAAGTTAACATTCTATTAATAGAGAAGTGACAGCCAATATCACGAAGAAAATCTATATATTTTAATTCATTTAACCATTCTGAATTGTCTAGAAGAATTGCATCAGAACTACTTTCACCAAACTTTATAAAGTTTTTTATTATATTTTTTATCCCTATAGAATTCTCTCCAATAGTTTTTTCATTTAATATTTTTCTTGTTTCATCTTTGCCAGAAGGATCTCCTATTTTCGTAGTACCTCCTCCTATAAGTACAATAGGTTTATTATCTGTTTTTTGTAACCACCTAAGCATCATTAATTGTAGAAGGCTTCCTACATGAAGACTATCTGCAGTGCAATCAAATCCAGTATATCCAACAATTCTGATATTCTCCATAGATAACAGTTTCATATCGGTAGTTTGGTGTATTAAATCTCTTTCTTTTAAGATTTCTAGAAAATCAGTAATTTTTTTGTTCATATTTAAATATTAAAATTTGCAACTTCACATGATAAGAATAATATCTTATTTTCTAAGTTTACACTAATTTCTTTAATATCTTTATCTATCACAATATAAATATCATTGAAAGAAAGAACAATTTCTTTTTTATTGCTTGATGTAATATCTACTTCAAACTCATTACCTAACATTGTCACGAATGCTTTTTCAATGGCATTTGTTTTTAAAATATCAATAGCACTTATAGAAAGTTTATTTTCA
>PBGQ01000019.1 GCA_002720125.1 Rickettsiales bacterium
TGGCTATTAGAGTCGTAAAAATCGCATCCATTAAACCTTCATGAATCTCATTGTTTTCCTCGTCTAAAATAGCAGGGTTTGTCATTAAATGACCAACATTTCTTATTAGCATTAATGACCTTCCCTTTAAAAATGATTTGTTACCATTTTTATCTGTGTAACTAATATCTTTATTAAGTTTTCTTCTTATAATATTGTTTTCTTTAGTGAATTCAGTAGAAAGATTTCCCTTCATCAATCCTAACCAATTGTCATATGCCAATACTTTATCTTCAGCATCCACAGTGGCAACGCTATCCTCACAATCCATAATTGTAGAAATGGCAGACTCCATATATATATCACTTATATTAGCTATATCTTCTCCTCCTATTCTATCTTCTTTATCTATTATTATTCTGATTTTTAATTTATTTTGCTCTAATATTATCTCTTTTTTATCAGTATTTTCAAATTCAACGCATCCAAAATATTGGCTACTATTAAGTAATTCAGAAGGTCCGTCCTCAGTTTTAATGAGCATTTTATTATCTTTTATACCAACGTAGTTAACACTACTCCAAGAGGTATCTTTTAATGCAAAAATTTCATCTAAGTATTCTTTTGCATATTTAATAACTTTATTTCCTCTTTCTACGCTGTATTCTTTAGCATCTGGCAAACTTCCCATTGCATCTGTACCATAGAGAGCATCATAAAGACTTCCCCATCGAGCATTTGCAGCGTTTAGAGCATATCTAGCGTTGGTTATAGGTACAACCAACTGAGGGCCTGAAATTGAGGCAATTTCTTCATCAATATTAGTAGTATTAATCTGAAACTTTTCTCCTTCTTTAATCAAATAACCAATTTCTTCAAGAAAGTTCTTATATTCATCATGATTTAATTCTTTACCTTTGTTATTGATATTCCAATTATCAATTTTTTGCTTAAGTTCTAACCTTTTTGATAGAAGCTCTCTATTTTTTTTTGTTAATTTTTTTATAATACTAGAGCTTTTTTCCCAGAAGCTTTCTACCTCCAAGTCAGTCCCTGGAAGCACCTTATCATTTACAAAGTCAAATAGAAGTTTATCTACTTGAAGACCATATTTATTTACTCTATCTCGCATTATATTGCCTTTCAATCAAATATTAAGTATTAAAAATGTTTAATATATAATGAAAGAATACTACAATTTATTTTTTTTATTAAGTTGAATTTTTTTATTTTAAGAATTATTCTATGTAAATTATAAATACTGGTAGTGTTATATTTTTAATAAGACTTGTATCTTGATTAATATTAATGAACAATAATAAGATAGCCCATATTGGTCATCCGATTCTTAGAGAACCTACTACAGAGGTGCCTTTAAAAAAAATCAACACTGAGGAGATTAAGAATCTGATAAGAAAACTTACAGAAATTATGCATGAATTCAATGGTGCTGGATTAGCAGCTAATCAAATATACGAAAGTTATAGAATATGTGTTTTAGAAATAAAAAATAATTTAAGATATAAACATTTGCCTGAAGTACCATTTAAAGTACTAATAAATCCAAAAATAGTAAGTAAAAACCAAAAAAAAATATTTAGTTCTTTTGAAGGATGCTTAAGTGTTCCTAACCTAAGAGGTAGAGTTAATAGATCTTATGATATAACAGTTGAATATTATGATCAAAATGCAAAATACAATTTAGACCATATCAAAGGAATTCAAGCAATAGTTTATCAACATGAAATTGACCATTTAGATGGTATTTTGTTCACTGATAAAGTTAAAGACAAAAAGTCATTAGTTACATATGAAAATTATATTAAATATTATGAAGAGGATTACAGACTAGAACTTATGAAATTAGCTAACTATTAAAAAATTCTTTAAATACATTTAAATCTTAATATTATTTAATAGTTATAGAGAATTTATTAAAAAAACATCCTTATCATTAAAAATATATTTTGCATAATGTCCAGGAAAATTTTTCTTAAAGTCCTCCTTTTCAATGTCTAACCCCCCTGTATAAGTTCCGTATGCAGGAATAATTATTTTATTTCTTGAAACCATAAAACAAGGTCTGGATATTTTTTTTCCTCTTATTTTTAAATAAATTTTTGGATGATAATGAGCACTTATTTCAAAATTAGAATTTTTATCGCTGATATGATTAAAATTTACCTTATCAAAGTAATAATTTTTTTTAATTTCAACAGTTGGTGGAGCGAGTTGCCCATCATGATTTCCTATTATCCAGATTACTTTTAAATCTTTACAGATTTTGTCTAATTTATTAAAAGCAACTTTTCTTAATCTAGAGTATCCTTTAACATCATGAAATATATCTCCTAATAGGATTATTTTTTTAACATCCAAATCTCTTATTTTACTATTTAAACGAGCCAATGTTTGTATGCTATCATAAGGAGGTAGAAAATTTCCTAATTTCGCAAAATATGAGGATTTTTCCAAATGTAAGTCTCCTAAGATTAAGGTTTTATTTTTATTCCAAAAAATAGAACCATCAGATTGAAGTGTAAATAAACTTTTTCTAAAGTTAATTTTCATTATTTATATTAGCCTCTTGTAGTATTTTATTTTGAAGACTTTCATATTCATATTTAATGAGAGTATTTTTTTCAACTGTTTCTCTGTTAAATTCAAGAATTAACGGAACAGCAAGTGGAGAAATAGTATCTAATTCATTATGTATAATTTTATATTTAATATTTTTCAAAAAATTAGAAAGTCTCTTGTAATCTACAAGTTCATTTAGTGTTTCTTTTTTTGAACTTTCTAATAAAATATGATTTCTTTCATATTTGAGCAAAACATCATAAATCAAATCAGAATTAAATGTAATTTGTTTTCCAGATTTATTGTGTCCTGGTAATCTTCTATTAATTAAACCAGATATCGTTGCTACATTTCTAAAATGCTTTTTTACCATTGATGTACTATTTAACCAAACATATAAGCTTTTACTGAGTAAATTATATGAAAAAATACTGTTTACATTTAAACATTTTTCAATTGACCATAAAGCAATTGCATAATCTGTTGCTACGAATGCTATTGGTTTATTTCCATAATCTTGTAATTTTTTTAGAATTAAAATACCTAGAGTTTGATTTACATTTCTTCCCTGAAAAGTATAAGCAACAATAAAATGATTTTTTTGTTTTCCTATAATTCTAGTAAAAGTTTCAATTAACATGCCCTCTTCAGGCGGAAGACAAGATCTACTTTTTTGTAATTCAAGCCAATCTAAAATTTGTTTAGGTAAATTAGTATTTTTATAATTATTTATTAGATATAAAACTTCTTTTGCTAATTCCGAAGATAATGGTAATCTGCCTCCAATAAAAGAAGGAATTTTAGGTTTCGACCTTTTAGTTTTTTTTACTTGTATTCCTCTCAATACAACTTTATCAAATTCAAGAACCTCACCAGCAAAAAGAAAAGTATCTCCTTTAGATAAATTATTAATAAAATAAGACTCAATAACACCTAATTTTTTATTCTTAAGAAATAAATTTATCATATGTTCTTCAACTATAGTACCTACGTTCATTCTATACTTCTGTATAAATTTTTTATTTGTAACTTCATAAAGACCTAAATTATTTTTTTTGATTTTAGAATATGAATTATAATTAGCTAGAGTATAACCACCATTTTCAACAAAATTTAAGACCTTATTAAATTGTTCTCGTTTAAGTTTTTTATATGGAAATGCAGATATTATATTTTTAAATAGTTTATTACTGTCAAAAGGATTACTGCATGCTACACCAAGTATATGTTGAGCTAATACGTCTAAGCTTCCTTCTTTAAATACTCTATCTTCTATTTTTCCACATTTAATAGAATTAATTGCAGCAATGCATTCAATATATTCAAATTTATTAGTTGGAACTAAGAACGCTTTTGAAGGAGATCCTATGTTATGATTACTTCTTCCTATTCTCTGTAATATTCTAGCAATGCCTTTTGGTGCACCAACCTGAATTATCAAATCCAAATTACCCCAGTCAATTCCTAATTCTAAAGAACTTGTTGCTATTACACAATCTAGTTCACCTACAAGCATACTTTTTTCAATATTATCTCTTAATTCCTTTGCTAAACTTCCATGGTGAACCCCTATTTTAAGATTTAATTTGTTTACTTTCCAAAGTTTTTGAAAAAGATATTCTGACTGAGCTCTAGTATTAACAAAAATAATTGTATTTTTATGAGAAGTAATTTTTTTATATATCTCGTTTACTGCATAATTTGCCATATGTCCAGACCAAGGTATCCTTTTTTTTGTTGGTAAAATTCTTATTCTAGGAAATTTTTTAATATCAGAAGATATGGCTATAGCATTGTTATCATTAGATAAATAAGATAAAAACATTCTTTTATTCTTTATAGTAGCTGACATTCCAATAGTACATAACTCGCAAGAAAACTGTTTTAATCTAGCTAAGTTTAAGCTTAATAAATCACCTCTTTTACTGTTTATCAAATTATGTAATTCATCAATAATAATATATTTTAAATCACTAAAATATTCTTTACTATTTTCATAGGACATCATTAAAGCTAAAGACTCTGGTGTTGTAACTAAAAAATTAGGAGGCTTTTTCATAATTTTCCTTTTTATATAAGTCGTAGTATCACCTGTTCTGATGTCTAAGGAAATATTCAGACCACATTCAACTATTGGTTCTTCTATACTTCTTTTTATATCCTTAGCTAACGATTTTAATGGAGAAATATAAATAGTATGTAGCTTTCCTTTAGAATCTTTATCAGAAATATCTAAAAAAGATGGAAGAAAACCTGCTAAAGTTTTACCAGTTCCAGTAGGTGAAACAATCAATATATTTTTATAGTTTTTGTTAGCAAATAATACATCTAATTGATAATTAAAGTAACTCCAGCCCTTTTTTGTAATCCAGGTTGTTAATCCATGGGACTGGATTTTGTTAAATAATGTGCTATCTATCTTTGAATGGTCACTATTAATCATAATTTACATATATCATCAATAGATGCTTATATAGACCCTATTAAGCCTGTAGACAAGGCTATAATTACCCATGCACATGCTGATCATGCAAAACCATATCATAAAAAAGTATTAGCATCTGAGGATACCATTAACATAATGAAACTAAGATATGGTGATAATTGTGCTGAAGAATTTCAAATATTAAAATATGGCGAAAAAATAAACGTTAATGGTATTTTTATTTCTTTACATCCTGCAGGTCATATACTTGGAAGCTCTCAAATTTTATTAGAAAATAAAGGTTACAAAACTCTAATTACTGGTGATTACAAGACTATTAAAGACCAGTCTTCTCAAGAATTTTGTTTAGTAAAATCTCATTCTATAATTACAGAAGCAACTTTTGGTTTACCTATATTTAAACACCCTAACCCAAATGATGAAATTAAAAAGCTTCTGCTATCATTAAACTTTAATAACAATCAATCTCATTTAGTAGGTTGTTATTCACTTGGAAAGGCTCAAAGGGTTATAAGTTTATTAAGAGAAAATGGATACGATGAAACAATATATATACATGGGGCTTGTGAAAAAATATGTTCCTATTATTTATATAAAGGAGTAAAACTTGGCAATCTTAAAAAAGTTGATAAAGAAAACAAAAAGAATTTAATTGGGAAAGTTGTTATAGCTCCTCCCTCCGCGTTGAAAGATAAATGGGCAAGAAATATACCTCAAGTAAAACATTGCATGGCTTCTGGATGGATGACAGTAAAACAAAGAGCAAAACAAAAACTAATAGAACTACCTTTGATTATTTCAGACCATGCTGATTGGAATGAGTTAACAAGTACTATAAAAGCAAACTGTGCCGAAAAAGTTTGGATTACTCACGGAAGGGAAGAAGGATTACAACACTGGTGTGATCTTAATAAGATAAATGCTAAAGCGCTTTATTTAAAAGGAAGAGATGAAGAAGATTGAAAAATTTAACTAAACTTCTTAATGATTTGTTATTTACAACCTCTAGCAATAAAAAAATTGAAATTATTGTGGATTATCTCAATAGAACACCTGAAATTGATAGAGGATACGCAATAGCGATGTTGTGCAACAATCTAAAATTTGAAAAAATAAAAAATTCATTTTTAAAGAAACTAGTAAAGACTCAAGTGGATCCTTATTTATTTGATTTATCCTATGACTATGTGGGAGATTTAGCTGAAACTATAGCCTTAATCTGGGATACGAATTCAAAAAAAAATAGTTTAGCATTAAATGAATTAGTAATAAAGCTAGAGGATGACAGTCTAGATATAGAAAAATTTATATACAATATCTTAAATGAGTCAACCTCAGATGAAAGGTGGACTTTTGTAAAACTGTTGTTAGGTGGCTTAAGAGTTGGAGTATCTGAATCGATTGTCAAGAGAGCTCTCTCTTTATATGGGAAAAAACCTCTTTCTGAAATTGAAAAAATATGGAATGGTATTGACCCACCTTATAAAAGTCTATTTTGTTGGTTGGACGATAAAACACCTATTCCCAAAATAGATAAAGGAAAGGTCTTTCACCCACTAATGTTAGCCCATTCAATAGATGAAAATAAAGAATTAAAAAAGATAAAAATAAGTGATTATTTAATAGAATATAAATGGGATGGAATTAGAGTACAGGTTATTGTCAATGATAATAATTTAAAAATCTTTTCCAGAAGCGGTGAAGATATAACTGAGTCATTTCCAGAAATTACTATAAATTATCAAAAACTTTTGGTACTAGATGGAGAGCTATTGGTTGGTAAAAACTTCAGAGAAAAATCTTTTAATGATTTGCAAAAAAGAATTAATAAGAAAAAACCTTCTAAGAAAATGACCACAGAACTTCCTGCATTTTTAAGGTTATATGATATTCTTTTTTTTAATGGCGTAGATTTAAGAAATAAGAGTCTTTTAAATAGAAAAGAATATTTATCAAGATGGTACAACTCTTCTGATAAAAATAGTTTTGACCTATCACCAATTTTAAATTTTAAAAACCTAGAAGCATTAAAGAACAACAAAAGTAAGCTTTCAAATAGTAGCAATATAGAAGGATTTATGATCAAAAAAAAAAATAGTTTATATGTTTCAGGAAGAAAAAAAGGCTTATGGTATAAATGGAAAAGGGATCCAAGATTTCTAGATGCTATTCTAATGTATGCTCAAAGAGGTCATGGTAAAAGAAGTTCTTATTATTCTGATTATACGCTAGGTGTATGGGAGTCTAATAAAATTGTACCAATTGCTAAAGCTTATTCAGGATATACTGATCAGGAACTAACAAAAATTGACAATTTCATAAGAAACAAAACCATATCTAAATATGGTCCTGTTCGAGAAATAGAAAAAAAGTTAGTAATGGAAATAGCTTTTGACTCAATTAATGTTAGTAATAGGCATAAATCTGGTTTTGCACTAAGATTTCCCAGAATACATAGAGTAAGATGGGATAAGCCAATTGAAGAAGTAATGGATGTTTCCGATATAAAAGAAGAGTTCTTTAAAAAATAGTTAATTATTTATTTTATTATTTATTAATTTTACAAATAAATAAACCAATGGAGTATCAACTGCCGCAAAAAATAATTTTATAATGTAGTTTCCTATGATTATTTGAATAATTAGATTAGTTTCTAATCCCATACCAAAACCTAAGAATATAGTGTTAACAATAATAGTGTCAATTAGTTGAGAAAACATTGTTGATAGGTTGTTTCTTAACCATAAATATTTTGAGTTAGTTAATTTTTTCACATAATGAAATATTCTTATATCAATTAACTGAGCTATTAAATATGCGGTCATAGATGCAAAAATTAATACTCCAGGTAATGAAAATACTGCTTTAAATGCTATTTCCATATCACTTAAACTATTATATGGGCTACCTGATAACCAAGCTTCAGAAGGAGAAAGATTTAAAACTATGGTAATTATAATTAAGGATAATAGACTACAAACAAAACCAGTTAAAACCATTAAATTAGCTCTTACCTTTCCATATATCTCGCTTGTAATATCAGTTACTAAAAAAGTAATTGGATAGGTAATTATGCCGGCAGTAAGTGAAATCGGCAGACCAAAAAAGCCATTAGGAAAAGTTTCCGGAAAAAGTACAAATATTTTAGTACCAATTATATTTGTTAACACTAACATGACAACAAATATGGACATCAAAATAGCATAGACTTTTATTTTATTTTCATTCATCTTATTAACAAAATTATGAATAAACTTAGTATATGGAAAAGAAATATTGATGTAAAATCAATTAATGCAAATATGAGAAATACAATGATGTCTCATATAGGCATTAAGATTACTAAAATTGGAGAAAACTATATTTTAGGAACTATGCCTGTTAATAATAAAACTAAACAACCATTTGGTATTTTGCATGGTGGTGCCTCAGTAACACTTGCAGAGTCATTAGGAAGTTTAGCGGCGAATTTATGTTTAAATGAAAATAAATATGCGGTTGGCTTAGAAATAAATGCTAACCATATTAAAGGTGTAAAAAGCGGTATAGTTGAAGGAAAAGCTCAAGTCTTGCATTTGGGAAGAACTACTCAGGTTTGGGAAATTAAAATACATCAAGGTGTTAAATTAACCTGTTCATCTAGGCTAACTATGGCAATAATAGAAAAAAGTGTGTCAAGTTGATTATATTTATTTTAAGGGAGAAGTGAATAGAAACGAACTTGACACTTTTTTTATACGTGGGTTTCATCTATTTGGATTAATTAATTTATTGATTTAATATGTCTAAGTATAATAAAAAATATTTAAATGATATTTCTATAAGATGTGTCTTTGATGAAGTTTGCAAAAAATATTCTGAGAATATATTATTGAGTCATCCTTCCAAAAAATCTAATCAGAAAAGCAAATATTACACGTTTCGAGAGGTAAAAGAATTAGTAAACATAAATTCATTATCTTTTAAAGAAATAGGTTTAAATATTGGTGACAGGGTTTCAGTGATGATAGGAAATATTCCTGAATTTTTTATAATTAAACTTGCACTTAATTACAATGGAATATCATGTGTACCAATCAACAATGAGTCAAGTATTAGCGAAGTAAATTACTTATTAAGTCACTCAGAGTCAAAACTAATAATTGTAGATGAAAAATTAATCGAAAAATTAAAAAAAATAAAAGTGGTTAAAAAAAAAGAAATCTCATTAGCTCTTTATAAGAAAAACCGTATTAAATATTTATTTTTAAAAGGATATAGAAAAAAAAATGTTTATAAGAAAGTCACTGTAGATACAGAATCAAGTCTTCTATATACATCTGGTAGCACAGGAAAGCCAAAGGCTTGTATAATAACTCATGAATATGAAGTTAATGCAGGAATAAATTATATTAATAAAAAAAGTCTAATATCAATGAAGAATGGACATGAAAGAATTTATAATTGTTTACCAGTTCATCATGTAAATGCCGGTATATTATCTTTTTACGCAGCATTGTTAAGTGGCAATTGTCAAATACAAGGAGAAAGATTTAGTGCTAAAAACTTTTGGAAAGAAATTATATATAGCAAGGCGACTATTTTTCATTACTTAGGAGTAATGGCAACTATCTTGTTAAAGCAAAAAAAATCAATTTTAGAAGAAAAAAATAAAATAAAATTTGCTGCAGGAGCTGGGATTGAACCAAATCTTCATAAAGTTTTTGAGCAACGATTTAAATTTCCTATGATAGAGCTATGGGGTATGACAGAAATGGTAAGATGTATATTTGATTACAAAAAAGATAGAGAAATTGGAAGCAGATGCATTGGAAGTCCTAAAGATATTTTGGAAGCAAAAGTTATAAATAAAGATGGAAAAAGAGTATTTAATACGCCTGGAGAACTTTTAATTAGATATTCATATAAAAAACCTAGAAGAGGATTTTTTAAAGGCTACTTCAAAGACAATAAAGCAACTAAAAAAATATGGGAAGGAAATTGGTTTCATACTGGAGATTTAGTCTTACAAAAAAGAAACACTAAAATTTATTTTGTCGATCGAAAAAAAAATATTATCAGGAGAGCTGGAGAAAATATATCTGCCACTGAAGTTGAGTCTGTATTACTTGAAGATAATAGGATACAAAATTGTGCGGTTATTTCTTTTCCTCACGAAATTTATGAGGAGGAAGTAATGTCTTTTATTGTTCTTAAAAAAAATATATGTCCATCTATAATGAGAGCAAAAAGTATTTTAAAAAAAGTTTCACTTAAATTATCATATTTCAAAGTTCCCGGAATAGTTCAATTTTGTAAAGATTTACCCACAACATCTACACAAAAAATAGAAAAAGTAAAATTAAATCAAAGATTAAAAAATGAAAATAAAAAACTATTTTATAACTTATGTGATTACAAAAAAACTTTAAGAACTAAAAATTAATCTACATTAATTATTAAAGATTTATTGCCTGAAATGCCTTGAAAAGAATATTTGTATTGACTGTTCTTTTCTAATGGAAATAACTTTCCTACAGAACCCAGGCTTATTCTGTCATTTTTTTTAAGTACAATACCTTTTTTATTAAAATCATTAATTAACCATTTAAGTACATTCATAGGTCCTCCCATTAGATTTGAAACTTTTTCCTCCTGTAAAACAGTATCATTATTTTTAATAAATATAGTGTTTATGCTATTTATTTTATTTAAAAATTCCTCATTATTTTTAGCTTTAATACCCTCTCCCATTACCATTTTAGTTGCTAACATATTACTGGCTATTACCATCTTAGCATTTAATTTTTCATTTTCTTCAAATCTCACGGATATAATTTCTACAAAAGGGTGAAAAGAAGTTATATTTTCTAATATTTCTAAATCAGTCTTAGCTGACATTATTTTATTATTTTTTATTATGACCATAAAATCAGGTTCTATAAAGGTTCTATAACCAAACTTATGATCTACTCTTCCATTATTTTTCAAAAACATGTGATTATAAATAACACCAGTTGCAGGTTCAGAAATATTAAACATATCCTGAGTGTGTTTACCAGTAAACCCAACCTTATAACCTATTTTATCTTTATGTTTCCTATTTATAAGAAAGTTTAATTTCTCTTGGCCGCAATATGCCTCTTCCAATGTAATATTCTCTTCAAGAACTGTAATAGGCTCATTCGGGAAGCCGTTAAGTATTTCTTTTGCAACATTCATTGACAGACAATCATGAGAGAGCAAGTTGTTTATGCCTACAAATATTAATGATGAGCATATTAATGCTAAAATTTTTAGATTGTTAAGAAAAAACATTAATAAATTTATTTCTTACTTTTTTTATTTACTAATTTCATGCTTATAATTTTATCAGGACTGGAAACTTCTCCATTAGAACCGTCTCCTTTTTTAATCTTATCTACGATATCCATACCTTTTACAACTTGTCCCCATATTGTATATTGGCCATCTAGCCATGGTGCATCTTTAAAGCAGATAAAGAATTGACTATCAGCACTATTTGGATCTTGTGCTCTTGCCATTGAAACTGTTCCTCTTATATGCTTTTCGTTACTGAATTCTGCATCAATATTTTGGCCTGAACCGCCAGTACCATTTCCTAATGGATCTCCTCCTTGTGCCATGAAATCAGGAATAACTCTATGAAAAACTAAGCCATCGTAAAAACCTTCTTTTACAAGACTCGAAATTCTTTTAACATGATTGGGGGCAAGGTCNGGTCTTAATTCTATTAACACGTTACCATTTTTTAATTTCATTTCTATAAAATTCTTAGCCATAATAGGACTGTACAAGAATGTTATAAAAAATAAAACTAATAATTTACTGATATTTTTTTTAAAAAACATAATTTACATAATTTTTAGCTATAGTATGATTTTAAAATGAGTAAATCAAATACATTTTATAAAAATCTTAGTAAACTTAGGAGTAGAGTAAAAGAAAGAAGAAGACAAGAACTCTATGACATGATTAATGATGAAAATAATAAATTGGAAGACAAGATAGCGCTTATAAAAATGTCTTTTAAAGAATTAGAGTCTNAAGAGTTGGTAAATAGTTTTAAAGATATGATTAAAACTGATGACTCTAAAAAGGAATAAAATTCTTTAATATCGAAAATAATGGCATAAATAGCTTATTTAAAACACCTGAACTTAATAAACCTAATCTAGGCAATACTATAATCACTAATAATATTACTGCTAGTAGTATAAATAAATACAATAACGAACTACTTTTTTTATTTTCTTTTTCAGCANTTTTCTTCTTTTTTTTAAATAATTCTGTNAATAACCATAATATAAACAATATTGTAGAGGCAATAATTAATATTTTAAGCATCTTTTATAACTTCCTTTAGCCAAGATAAAAATCTATTATCTATTTTACTTAAATTTAGAGTAGCCAATTCTGGTACTTCATAATTATGCTCTTTTTTTATAAAATCATAAACTTCCTTTTCTTTAGTTTTTAAAGTTTTGATAAACATTATATATTCAGAATCCTCTATAACTTTATTTTCCCATTTATATATTGATTTAATACCATCTAGAATATTAACACAGGCTATTAAATTCTTTTCCAATAAGCCATTGGCTATTTTTTTGAGAGACTTTTCTGAATTACTGGTTGTTTTTATAATTATCATACTACAATATTATTTTTAGCATTTAAAAAAACAAAATTAATTATCATTAAAAGTACCTCTTAAAAATTAATATGTTATATTTTATATTTATGTATAAAAATGTAAAACTATAATTATTTGCTATGCAAAGTCTATCAGATAAAATTATTACTCCCATCAGTCCAGCTGATCCAGAGCTAGGAAGAATAAATAGAAAAATCATACAAAATATTTTTTTTATTGAAATTGATAGACCACAAAAAATGAATGCTTTTACTCCACATATGTTTTATGAAATTTCAAAAGCTTTTACTGAGTTTGAAAAAGAAAAGGATGCTAAATGCGCGATTGTATTCACAAGTGGAAAAAATTTTTGCTCAGGAATGGATTTAAAAAAAATGAAAACTTTATTAAAAAGAAATGATCATTCTTGGCTAGCTCCTAAAAAAGGAATTGATCCACTAGGTTTGTCTAATAATATAAGAACAAAACCTTTAATTGTTGCTGTGAAAGGAATTACTTTTACATATGGTTTAGAATTAATGTTATCCTCAGATATAGCAATTTGTTCTAATAAAACAAATTTTGCAATGTTAGAGGTCTTAAGAGGCTTGCTTATGACTGGTGGTGGCACTATCAGATTTGTTGAAAGAGCTGGATGGGGTAATGCAATGAAATATTTATTAACAGGGATGAATTTTAATAGTAAAGAGGCTTATAGAATGAATTTAGTGCAGGAAGTAATAAATGAAAAGAAGTTGTTTTATAGAGCAGTAGAAATAGCTAATATGATTTGTGCAGCATCAACTTCAGCTGTTAAAGAGGTTATAAAAAATGCTAGATTAGCTCAAAATGATAGAAAACTGGCAATTAAGAACTTGAACACAGTGCAAGAAAGACTAGTAAGAAAAAAAGATTTTAATGAGGGCCTTAAATCCTTTTTAGAAAAAAGGAAGCCTAACTTTTCAAAATAATTTAATCTTTAGAAAATTATGGTAAAAGACTAGTTTCTGTTAATTTACAGGAAATTATTTTGTGTTNTGTATTTAAAGTTTTAGTGAATATAATTTAAAAAATACGATTTATAACTATAATTTATATTTTCTTTCTATCAAATGGGTTATTATGGCAAACAAAATTGTTTAGGTTGGTCTAAAAATTTTGATAAAAGTGAGAATTTAGAAGTGAATTGAGAAGCCATTGATAATNATGGAGATAAATTTTGGCTTATACTAAAGCGTGACTAAAAAATTAGAGCAGGTATAGGAAAAGCAACTTATTTAGCAGGTTCTGGAAAATACAACAAATTAAATGGAAAAACCTNAAAATATGCTGTAAATTATTTTCAAGGTTTTTTTTACAAACAAAAATGTAAATATAAATTTAATTAATTTAAAATGAATATTAAAAAATTTTTTGATAAAGATTACGTTCAACAGTCACTTTTATATTTTAGTATTGCTGTAATTATACTTGCCAGCATTTATATTTTTTTTAGTTTTTATATAGAAATTTTCTTAACTCTTATATTTATTACTCTCGTAATGATATACAAAAAGCTAAAATAGAAATATTTAGTATAGTCAAAACTAATATTTTAAAAAATTATCCCTATTATAGCTAATTTTTGTGATCCATTTATCAAAATTAACGGTTTAAATGAATTTAAAAGTTTATATATTAAAATTATGGTAGCAGAACTAAATATCATTTACGCTTCGGAAATGGGAAATGCTATAGAGGTAGCAGAAAAAGCCCACGCGTTCGCAATTCAAAATAATATAAATTGTAAGATAGAAGAAATGAATAATGTTTCTATGCAAGATTTACAAAATATGAAACGTATTGCAATAGTTGTCAGTACTGCTGGAGAAGGTGATTTACCTTTTATGGGAGAGATTTTTTGGAGTAATCTATCTAAAACATCATTAGATCTCAAACATATTAGTTATTCAATATGCGCACTTGGAGATAGTTNACATGAGTTCTTTTGTGAAGCCGGTAAAAAAGTTGATAAAAGACTTCAAGAATTAGGTGCAAAAAGATTATTGGATAGGTGTGAATGCGATGGAGATACCGAAGGCTCTAAAACTTGGTATGAAGAGGCCATTAAAGTATTATCTATTTAGTTTGTACTAGCTAGGATATACAGTCTGTAATAAAAATTACCATAAAAATTTTTGCTAGATATTTTATAATAAGAGTTTATAAATAAAGTATTATTATGTCTGGAATAATACATGATAAGTTTTTGTATCTATGTGGTGAGGTGGCTGAGTGGTCGAAAGCTCCGGTCTTGAAAACCGGCGAACGTGCAAGNGTTCCGNGGGTTCGAATCCNNCCCTCACCGCCATTCNNATAAAGACTTCCTAAACATTGAATAAACTGTTTGAACCAATTTATAAGCAAAGAGAGTTTACTGTATCAATTATTTAGTTAAACTAAAAATATGAACTATGCTTTTCCAAGAAAAAAACCTTCTCCTATACCTAAAATAATTGTAACTCCTGAATATTTAGCAAAAGGAAGTCTTAAAAAAAGTTATATTAATACTAAACTAGCCTTTAATGTTCCTTGGATGGGAGTAGTTGCTATGGCATTTGCAAAATATCCATTTTTTTATAATTCATTATGGAATTACATGCACCCATTAACTAAAAGTATTGAATTTGATAACTTATGTAAAAGTCTAGTAAATATTTCAAAAAAAAAAGCATTAGAATTAAAACCAAAACCTTTAATAAAAAGCTTAAAAAAAATTGGTTATAACAACTATGAAATAAAAAAAATTAATGAAGTTAATCAAATTTTTACTACTGGTAATATGCCCTACTTAATCATGGCAACTATTGCTAGAATTTTTTTAGAAGAAGGAGAACTATTAAATGCTAAATCTTTTAAAAAAAATAATCGTGATAGAATAAAATATGAAAATAATTATTTATTATTAATTGAACAACATCACGCAAATAAAAGTTTAAAAGAAATATATAAGTCAATAAAAAGTAATTTAGGTTTACCATTTCTTAATACAGATTACAGAGCATTTGCTAGGTGGCCTAGTTATTTTGAAATGGCATGGAAATCTTTTTTACCTGCTTTATTAAGTAAAAAATACGAAGAGAAAGTTTTAGAAATACATAACTTTATAATTAAGGAAGCTTTATTGTTACCTAATCCAAATAAAATAAAATCTATTCAAATTATAAATGCTGCAAAAAA
>PBGQ01000020.1 GCA_002720125.1 Rickettsiales bacterium
AATTTTTTTTTATAGTTTATATTATTCATATAATAAATAAAAATGTTATAAAAGATTGAAAACAATATTAAAAATAAAAAAAACGCTAAAGTAATTAACAGAACATCATAACTGCTATCACTGCTTACATTTTTTATTATAAATTTTTTATATTCACTGATCATATTCACCTATAATTTAATATAGAATATTATTAAATTATGTTCTATGATAATTTATGTTTATAAATGATTTTAAACCATTATTTTTTTTGCTAACTACTTTTCTATGCCTTACCAGTAAGTTTTCTTTAGCAGAAGAAAGCAAGTATGGCATTGACTTTAATACTCTCAAAAAAGAATATCTAGGAGAAGAAAGCTTTGTAAATAATGATAATATTAAAATCATCATACAAGAAGAGGTCGAAGAAGCTCATGAAGTAGCAATGGTAGTCAAACTTCCTGAAGAGTTAAAAATTAACAATCAAATAGCTATACTTGTAGATAACAATCCAATACAATTAGTAACAAAAATTTTTCCTGATAGAGAGGTTAGCTCTATAGGCCTTAATATTAGACTTGAACAAGACTCATTGGTACGAGCTGCAATATTAAGCAAAAATAATATATGGAATATTTCATCTAAAAAAGTAATAGTTAATTCACCTGGAGGATGTTCTCTTCCAGCTTGTGATCCTGAGAAAGAAATATGTGAATTAAAAAAGCTTGGTAAGATTTCTTTACAAAAGTATAAAAGAACATCTGGTGATTGGAGATTGAAATTTAAAATAAATCATCCAATGGATACTGGTTTGGTTGCTGATCCTCAAACTGGAAAGACAATACCTGAGTATTATATCAATAGTGTAAATTTTTCTGATAAAAGTGGTTCTCTTGCAAAGGCACAAACATATGGAGCATTGTCAGCCAATCCTACTCTAGTAATAGATTTCGGTTATGCAATTAAAAATGTTATTGTTGAGGCTACAGATACTAAAGGCCTTCTCTTTCAATTACCTACTTATAATAGTTTCTAATCGATTATGAATTCGAAAGTAGCTCTTGTAACAGGTGCTAGTAAAGGAATAGGAGCAGCTATAGCTTTACTTTTAGCTAAAAATAAATATAAGGTTATTATAAATTATAGTAAATCTGATATTGATGCTAAGAAAGTTTTAAAAGCCTGCAATAAATTTTCTGAAAGTATTTTGATTAAAGCAGATGTTACTGCAGACAAAGATTGCAAAAAAATAGGTAAATTGATTAAGAAAAAATTTGGTTACATAAATGTCTTAATAAACAACGCTGGTAAAACAAAATTTGTAGAATTTAATGACTTTAATGGTTTAAATGCGCAAGATTTTATAGATATTTATAAATGCAATGTTATAAGCATTTTTCAAATGGTAAGAGTCTGTAAAGAATATTTACTAAAAACAAAAGAACCTAAAATAATTAATATTTCATCAGTTGCTGCTCTAGGATTAGGAAGTTCTATAGCCTATGCTTGCTCTAAAGGAGCAGTAAACTCACTTAGTTTATCTCTTGCTCGAACCTTAGCACCTAAAATTTCTGTAAATACTATATGTCCTGGTTATGTTAGTACTTCATGGCATGGTAATTCAAAAAATGTTCAAAAAAAATCAAGAATAAATGAAAATTTTGTTCCATTAAAAAAGTCTGCTACAGCAGAAGATATTGCTCATAGAATAATGTGGTTTGTGGATAGTAAAAACTTAATTACAGGGGAAACAATTTATGTCGATGGAGGTTATCATTTAAAAGCCTAAGCTGTAGTAACCTGAGCTTTACTTAAATCCTTATCCCCGTCTGATTTCTTTTCATTCTCTTCATGTTGAGAAGGTTCAATTAAAGGAAAAACATAATGAGATTTCTTGTCCAGAAGCCTTACAGTTTTTTGAACTTCTATATTATTCTTTGCATAGATTTTCATATAAATTTTCATTTCATTAAATAAACAATAGCCCCTTAGTAGTGACATGGAGCTTTTACTCATATAAACAGTAATTATTACCCAAGCAGCAAGGAATAGCCACCAGGCTATAGAACCTAGAAGAATTAAGGTTCCTACTAATAAAAATAGTGGCATATACAATTTATGATGAAAAAACCATACAAAAGGTAAAAGCGACGCTAATAGAGAAGTATCATTGACATGTATCTCATTGTATAAGTTTTTTTCTCCACGATAAACCTCAAACTCTTTAAACTCATCATCAAATTCTAAAGTTTCAAGGTAATCATTAGTCTTTTTTAGTAAATCCTCTGTCTCAGCATTACTTACTTCTTTTAAGTTAATACCAAGAGGGCCTTTAGCAATCAAATTAAAAAATATATTTTTTCTATATACAGTTAAGATATTCTCATTATTTTCTTTTAGGTTTTGATTGAATGCTTTCTGAGTACCTCTTACTGGTAATTTATTTAATGCAACTATTATATCGTCTGTTCTTAATAATAATGCCATTGCATGCGAACCTCTTCTAAGTTGTTCAACTTTTAGAAAAAATTGACTATGCTGTTCATTACTATTTGACTCTTCTTTTTTTTTATCCATAACAGGTATTTTAATTAAGGGTATTTTATAACCGAACTTTTCTTGAAAGACTTAGCTAATTCTCCGCTTTGGTTTGCTAAATTATTAACTGCTTTTGCTAAATCATTAAAACTTTTATTCATTTTTCTTTGGCTGGAGCTTATTTTTTTTATAGCATCTGCACTAGAAGATTTTTTGGATAAAGAAACCAATTGTTTTGTAGTTTTGATTTGCGTGGCTTTAAGTTCTCCTATTATCTTTTTTAAACTTTTTACATTATCTGTATTACTTTTATTAACAGATTTTGTAAGATTATTAGATAAATTAGCAATTTCCTCAGTAAATAGTTTGTTAACAGATACAAAACTGCTATCTAGCTTGTTAATGCTCTCTATTAATGCATTATTTGTTTCTAGAATTTTTCCTTGTTCTTCAATNCCTGTTTCTAACTTTT
Organism: Rickettsiales bacterium; assembly: GCA_002720125.1. Lineage (GTDB taxonomy): Bacteria > Pseudomonadota > Alphaproteobacteria > TMED109 > TMED109. The sequence goes on from PBGQ01000020.1 coordinate 2,990, forward strand.
CCAAAGCATTCTTTACACCATCTACATTTTCAGCAAATACAACTAAGGCTTCTCTGCTTGTACTTGTCATAGCAGAAAGTTCGTTCATGGTTCTGCTATATATCATAGCAGTTAAACTTAAACCAATTACTGCAGCTAAAATAGATACACCAAAGATTATGGTGGTAAATTTATGAATTTGTTTCACAGAGGCCTCCAATTTTTTGTTTTCATTCTTTATTTTATTATATTCCGAAGTTACATCAGTAGCAGCATCAGCTGCGTCCAAAGCTATTTTAATACTTTCTTGTACCTCATTTGCTGAATTCATGTTATTGCCTTTATACTATATTATTTGCTCTTTTATAAGCACAATTTATGCCAGAAGTTTCAAACACTAGTTTTGAAGGCAACTTTTTTGATATAAATCCATATGCTCTACATCCGTATGGCCTGCTGGGCTTATATGTGACATAAAAATAATAACAGCCATGACATTTAATATTTTCAATTTTTTTTTGCATCATATTTTTTATTTTTGAAATTGTTATACAAATAAGATATTTTCCACCTGAAAACTGCTATAAATGACAATAAGCCGCAAATAAAAATAAAAACAGCCAAAACCCAATTTTCATCCCATTTACTTGCTGCTTCTGTAAAACAAATCAGTGAAGAATATAAGAACGCGAAACTCATAATATAGTCACTAAGTCTTTTGACTGTTGTTGTTTTTTTATTCCTTTTTAGACCCATCTTCATTAAATAATAGTTCCTTAGGGACTTCAATATCGGGTTCCATTATTTCCTCACCTTTATCAAGTTTATATATATATGCTAAAGCAATAGCAACCACTGTATACAATTTTTCTGATATCTCTGAACCTATTTCAGAAGTAAAAAATAAAGCTCTAGCCAGCAACTTATGTCTAAATAGGGTAATTTTTGCTTCTTTAGCTTTTTTAATAATTCGCTCAGCAATAATACCTCTTCCCATTGCTAATACCTCAGGTGCACCAGCTTCTCCTACATTATATTTTAAAGCTACTGCAAAATGAGTAGGATTTACTATTACGGCAGTAGCGTTCTCAACGTTTTCAACAGACTCTGCTTGTTTGACAGCCTTTCTAACTGTTTCCATTTGAAGTCTTTTTATTTTTGCTTTTACCTCAGGGTTACCTTCAGATTCTTTTGCTTCATCTTTTAAATCTTGCCTATTCATTCTTAATGATTTAATAAAACTATATTTTTGCCAAGACCAATCAAGAATCGCTATTAATAATAATATTATTAATAGAACTATAATTAATAATGGAAAAAAACCTGAAGCTGTAATTAAAGAATTCTCAAAACTTTCTGTGGAAAGTTGAATTAAACCTGGAGTTTCTCTATAAAGGAAATAAAAACCTATACCAAATAACAGCGTAACTTTTAGAATACTTTTCAATAATTCGATCAACCCTTTCATACTAAACGTTCTTTTCATCCACTCTATAGGGTTAAGTTTGCTATTTTTCCATTCTAAAGATTTTAAACTAAATGTAATACCTCCAACAAAAGATTGAGTTAGAATTGTAANAATTACACATGGAATTCCAAATAATAAAGAGATTATAAAAACTTTGTAGAATGCATCTTTTAATGGTCCTAATGGAGAAATACCTTCCCTGACTGTAGAAAGATTAAGGAACATTTCTTTCCAATTGGCTGAAATATAATGAAAATTATAAGACATGATATACATCATTCCTAAAAAAACCATGATTGAGGTCAGAACATACATCTCNTTTGAAGAAACAGTTTTTCCATCTTCTCTTGCCTTATCTAATCTTCTCTGGGTAGGTTGTTCTGTTTTTTCCTGTCCACCATTTTGATTTTCTTCTGCCATANTTAGATCAACCCCTCTATTAATCTACTTATGAAATCTACAGACACATCTACTATCCTATTTGCATTACCTCCCACAGTAACTGCAGATAAATATAGCAGGAAGAAAGTTGATATCATAGTTATTGGAAAACCAAATGAAAATAAATTTAATGTAGGAGCAGATCTAGTAACTATACCAATTACGACATTTAAAAGAGTAATTCCCACAACTACTGGTAACATAATTAAAGCTCCAAATTTAAACATTAATCCTCCAGCATCAATTCCTAATTTTAGAATATTCATATCAATTCCTGTAAAACTAATAGGGAAAACTTTGTAGCTTTCTAGAATTATAGAAATTGCCAACAAGTGTCCATTAAGACTTAAAAAAACTACTATCATAAATAGTGAAAATATTTGACTTAATACTGGTGTTTGGGAACCAGACTCTGGATCAATTAAACCTGCAAAGCTTAAAGCAGTGCTTGCAGCTATTTTCTCACCAGCTAGTGAAGCAGATGCAAATAATATAGTTAGAATTAATCCAGCTGATANACCTATGATTACCTCTACAAATATTACAGCTAGAATTTTTAGACCTGCTAATTGATTAATATCAGGCATAATGACTTTATCATATATTAGAAAGCTCATAGCAAAAGAGACTATGATCCTTACCTGAAGAGGAATTATTCTATATCCTAACAAAGGGGATGCTAAAAAAAAACTTCCCACTCTTATTGATGCTAGTGCTAATGCTCCTAATAAACTTATTAGTTCTGCTAATTCTAATCCAGGAATGTTTTCTGAAAAATTGCTACTAAATATTTCCATATTCAACTTATTGTTGTTACAGTTTCAAATATAAACATAAAGTAATCAGTTAAACCCATTATTAAATAATTTGAAAATACTGCTATTGTTAAAATAACTATAACCACCTTTGGAACAAAACTTAGTGTCATTTCATTTACTGATGTAGCTGCTTGTATAATTCCTATGACTAATCCTACTATAAGTGCTACTAGTAAAACTGGCCCAGCCAGTTTTAAAACTTGCCAAAAAGCTAGACTTAACATTTCTATATTATTTTCATATCCCATAATATTATTCTCATTGAGATACAAAAGTGCTTACTAAAGAACCAACTGTCATACTCCAACCATCTACTAATACAAAAAGTAATATTTTAAAAGGTAAGGCTACTANCATTGGTGACAACATCATCATACCNAAAGACATAAGAACAGAAGCCACTACCATATCTATGACTAAAAAAGGCAAAAAAAGTAAAAAGCCAATTTGAAATGCCGTTTTAAGTTCGGATGTAATGAAAGCAGGTAAAGCGATACTAAAAGGTATATCTTCTTTACTGTAGAACTCTTTACTACCGGAAATTTCTGCGAACATAGAAATATCGCTTTCTCTTGTATTTATTACCATAAAATCTTTTATACTACTTGATGCTTGTTCTAATGCTAANGGTGTTTTCATATCTCCATTCATATATGGAATACCAACCTCCTCATATATTTTATTAAAAGTAGGTGCCATAATAAAAAATGTTAAGAATAATGCTAGCGCTATTAATACTTGATTAGGAGGCGTTTGTTGTGTTCCAAGTGCTTGCCTTAAGATAGACATAACTATTACTATCCTAGTNAAAGATGTCATTCCTAAAATAAGAGATGGCAATACTGTTAATAAAGACATTAATAAAAGTATTTGAAGTGACAATGAATACGTTGTTCCACCANTACTATTGGAATCAACATTTATAGCTGGTAACCCACCAAAAGCTTCAATAGCAAATAATTCTTGTTTTGTAAAAATTAATAATATCAGTATGCAGGAAAATAATTTAATTGCGTATTTCATTTTTTATTCTTTCAACATTTTTAAAATTGGAGATATTATTTCTTTTTATTTCCAATATGTTTGAATTATTATTTTTTGATGAAATAGTCAGATATTGTTTATCGTAAATTTTAAACAATATTAACTTGTTGCCGTGCCCTATTATTGAGCTATCAATTATAGATATGGTCTTATTATTTTTTAAATGACTTTTGAAAAAATCTTTTTTTTTGTTTACATAAATAGAAATTAATATCAAAACACTTAAAAAAGTAATTATTATTATTATAGTATGTAGATCATATGTTTGCTGCACTTGACACCTCCTAATAGGAAGATGCAAGTAGCTTGCCAAAAAAAAAAATGCTGTTTTACTGGGCTAATACTAAAGGAAAGTCATTATTTTGACTTTACAGATTCTGAACTCTTTCTTTAGGGTCTACAACTTCGGTAAATCTAATTCCGAACCTCTCGCCAATCATTACAACCTCACCTTTCGCAATAATTGTACCATTGGCTAATATGTCAAGCGGGTCTCCTGCTAATCTCTCTAGTTCAATAACAGAACCTTCGTTAATTCTTAATAATTCTCTTAGCTTAATTTCAGCTCCACCAACCTCAACTGTGAGTTTCACATCGATATTTTCTAAAACTCTAAGGTTTTCCAGACTACTTCTTTCTACTTTCTCATCGCCTTTAGTCTCAACTCCTTCAGCTTTTTTGCCTTGCTCATCATCCTGCTTAACTTCTTCTGTCTCTACTGCTTGTTCATTTTTTTCTTCAACCATTGTTACTCTCCAATTTTAAGTTTTTTATTAACATTTACTGCTGAATTTCCTTTATATTCTCCCAAGTCTCCATTAAACATTTTTATATCTTCTACAAAGACATCAAGTTTATCAGATATAGGTATTTCTAATGTTTCGCCTACATTTAATCTAAGCAATCTGGACATATTTACGATAGGTTGACTTAAGGTTGCTTTTACATTAAGTGGAATTTCTAATATTGCATTCTCTAACTTATCTCTCCAACTTACATCATCTTCTATAACATCAGACTGAACTCTTGACCTTAATAAGGAAGCGATAGGTTTTAAGGTTTGAAGTGGGTACAATATATCAAAGTTTGCTGCATCTACACCTGGTAACTGAACAACAAAGGAACAGATAATAACTAGGTCACTTGCATCAACAAAGGTTGTAAACTGAGGATTTACTTCTCGTCCCAATTTTGAAAAACTAATGGGCGTTAAGTCTTTCCAGCTAGTCTTAAGCTCTCTCATTAACCCATCGTTGACCATCTCAATAATTCTTTCTTCGGTAGCCGTAAATTCCTGTCGACTTGTTTTTAAAACTTCAATATTTCCTCCATAATATGCATTNGTTAAAATACTTATAAANGATGGTGAAAANACCATTAATAANGATCCTCTCAACTCTTCAATTCTATANGTNGATAGGCTCATAAAGCTATCTAAAGAAGAAGAATATTCATCAAATGATTTAACCTCTGGNGGAAATGAGCTTATTCTAGGTTGTANTCTTAACATAGGCTGAAATACTGACCTAGAAAATCTTGCAAATCTCTCATTAATTAATCTTAAGGCGTAATAATCTCCCATTAAAGAAAGATCATCAGTTCCAAAAGTAAAAGGCGCTACTTCTAAATCATTTCCGACACCAGTCTGCCCTGAAACGTCTCCAGAAGAGAGTCCTTCCATCAATGCATCAACTTCATCCGTTGTAAGTTTTCTTGAGTTTTCTTGAGACAATTATTTCTCCTATCCTTCTATTGAATAACAAAGGAAGTAAAATGAATACCTTCTACTCCACCAAAGCCTTCTTTATCTATCAAAAATTCATTTAAAGCATCTTTTATAGAGTCAGCTAGTGACTGCTTTCCATCTCTACCAGCAACATCTACGTCTGAGAATTCACTCATAACACCTAAAATTATACCCCTCATAGCTAACTGGTGACTCTCAACGTTAACCATAACTTCTTCATCGTATTGAGTAGATACTCCTACGGTTACCTGTAAAAACTTTTTTGACTCTCTAAGGTTAGTAGTAAAATTACCTGGAAACTCATAATAAGTGGTCAAAAATTTTTCTTCTACATTAACTTTTTTTACTTTTTTCTTTGGAACACATTCTTCTTCACCATCGGCATTTTCCGTACATTCCATTTCTACTTCTGTATCTTCTTCTGCAGCAGGTTCATCTAATTCTTTTTTTCCTTCATCCTGATTATCTTTTTTCTTTCCTTCTATAATTTCAGATATTTCTGCAGAAGGATCTGGNTCTTCTCCTCCTCCAAAAATTAATGCTCCTATACCTAAACCAACCCCAAGCAAAACTAGACCAGCAACAGCAAATATTGCTATTTTTACTATGCCTCCTTTTTTGCCTTCTTCTTCTTGTTTATTATCTGCCATATTATATCTCCGTAAATTACTATGCCTTTATATAGACTAAATTTCCAGTATTAATACCTTCATTTTTTTTTATCTTATTTTCATTATCTACTTCTTTTTCGTCAACACTTTTTAATTGATTATCCTTATTGTTAGAATTATTTTTTTTGTTGTTATTCTGATTTAAATTAAAGTTACTTAAAGTAAGACCGTGATTTTGCATCATTTTTTGAAGATTACTAGAATTTTCAGATAGTATCTGAATAGCTTGACTATTATCTGTTCGTAGATTTAAATCTATAGAGTCTCCATTCATTTCTACATTTATATCAATTTTTCCGAGGTTTTCTGGCTTTATCTGAATTTCAAATTTAGTATTACCATTTTTAATATTTCTTTCTAAGATATCGGCCATTCTGGATGAAATATCATTATTTTTTATATCTAATATATTTTTTAATCTATCAAAATTTTCNAAANTATCTATATTTTGCTTATNGTTAATNTTNGCTTCTTCTTTTTTGACAACATTTTTTATNTCAAAGTTTACTTCATTAGTTTTTGANTGATTGNTNCTTTTTAGAGTNGTTTTATCTTGTTCAATTATTTCAGNTTTANTNNNATTCTGAAAATTTAACTCNGAAANTTTTTCATTAGCNTTCTGAGGTGTATNGNTTGTAATTAATTGNTTNGAGGTAATTATTTTTACCATGCTAGCTTTATTTCTTAGCTTTTTTTTGTTACTAAAATTTATATANTTTTTAAATAATGAGGTNAATTTTTTTTTATTTTTTTCTTTTATGGAAGAAAATATATTACCTAAATTAGATTGCTTATTTCTTTTATTGTCCTTTAAGTAGTGATTTGAACTATTCAAGGCTATGTTGTTTTTTGAGTGATCCTGTTTTTTGTTTAAAATATTGTCGCCATTAACGAGTAATGTAGGTGGATTATTTTTAATATTTTTTTTATTTTCCAATATATCTTTTGATTTAGTATATGAAGTTTGTAATTCAGGATTTTCTTTTGGTAAAGAATTACTGTTGTTTAATTGAGTGGTTTTTAGGTTGCTATTATTTTCTGGAACATTAAAAAAAGGAATATTAGTATCTTCTAAACTCTTTTCTTCTTCTAGACCTTCTTTTTTAAATGTAATATTACTGCTTATATTGTCTGACTTTAAGCTCTCTTCTTCTCCTATTATAATATTATTTATTTGAAAAGCAGCTTTTACATTACTATTTTTATCTTTACTAACAAGATTAGGAATAGATTTATTTGATCCTTTCTTTTCAGTCTTTGTATCTGTTAATTTAAGAAAATCTAAATTAATTACATCACTCATATTAATTCCTTATTAGAATGATTTTGCAAAAATAGTGCCATTAAGGCTTTCTTGTATTAGGAATATTTTCTTCTGTTCTTTTTTCTATTTTATCTATTTGTAATCTTGTTAAATAATCGATTTTATTTTTTATTACTTTTTTGTGTTGCATTAAATTTCCTAAATTTTTTCTAGATCTTTTAATCTCTTCTTTAAGAAATTTTATTCTATTATCAGATACATGTATTTGATCTATGATTTTGATATTAAAATTATTTGTATCACTCAGATCTCTTGCATTCGTAATTTTTTTTTTTTTTACATTAGCTAGTATATTTTTAAGTCTTTCATTTATAGTTTTTATTTTATCTAATTCTTTAACTAAGGTTAAAACTTCATTTCTCTGTANATTTAGTTTTTTTTCCTTAAGTATTTTTAAATTATTTAGCCTTTTAATTTTAATCATTTTATCTTCTTTACATCTATTAATTCATTAAGCATGTTGATTGATTCCTCAAATGAAGACTTTTGATTAGGGTCTTGTTTAATAAATTCTACTATTTTAGGCCAAATTTCATGTGCCTCATCTATAGATTGGTCTTGTCCTTTAGTATACCCTCCCATTAAAACTAGGTCTCTACTTTCACGATAAACCGAGACTAGTTTTTTTAGATATCTAGAAGCTAATTTGTGATCATCGCTAACAATATCATCCATAATTCTACTTATAGAGTTCTGTAAATCTAATGCTGGATAGATGCCTAATTGTGATTGCTCTCTGGATAATATTATATGTCCATCCAATATAGCTCTAGCTGAGTCTACTACAGGATCATTATGGTCATCTGAGTCAGCCAATACAGTATAAAATGCCGTTATGGAACCTTCATTACTTGTTCCATTTCCTGTTCTTTCTATTATCGAAGGAATCATAGATATAACAGAAGGAGGATATCCTTTTGAAGTAGGTTGTTCTCCTAAAGCTAAACCTATTTCTCTTTTTGCGTGGGCTACTCTGGTTAATGAATCCATAATCATTAAAACGTTTTTTCCTTTTGCTCTGAAATATTCAGCAATAGCTGTACATCTGTTAGCGCCTCGCATTCTCAACAATGGAGATCTATCAGCAGGAACTGCTACAATAATTATTTTATTACTTTCATCAAATTGAGTTAAAGACTCCACCATAACCTTTACTTCTCTGGCTCTTTCTCCAATTAATCCTACTACCACCACGTCTGCAGCAGAATACTTACTCATCATTTGCAATAAAACAGATTTACCTACACCACTTCCTGCAATAATTCCTATTCTTTGACCTTGACCAATTGTTACAAGTGAATTTATTGATCGTACGCCTACATCAAAAGCTTTATCAACTTTTTTTCTTTTAAGAGGATTAATAGTTTTACCATATAACGGCCATAAATCTTTAATATTATCCAACTTTTTATCGTCTAATGGCAATCCCATTCCATCTATTACTCTTCCTAACAAACCTTGACCTACAGGTATATTAATTCCATCATTTACAAGTTTAACCTTAGATCCCACCCTTACTTTAGTTTCATTTTTATGCATGGAAATTATATTCTTACTGTTTCTAAATCCTATAATTTCTGCACTAGAGGGCTCACTATCTATACTTTCAATTTCACATATACTACCTACCGTAGCTGGGAAACCATCAGTCTCTAAGATGTTACCTTCAAAACTTCTAACTAAACCTGAAATCTCTGTATTCAACTCAATTCTATTAAAGTTTTTGTCTTCTATAATTTTTTTAATTATATTCAATTATGTTGCCTCTTTAATCTTACTAAGTATTTTTACTCCATTTACTTTGAATTCCAATTCCCCTGTGTTTAAATAATCTAAACTTGAAATATTTAAGTTTGATATTTCTTTTTTTGTATCTTTATTTTTTTCTAGTATTTTATAATCTGCATCGCTAATAAAAATATCAATCTTACCTTCAATATTTTCTAAATTTTTAGCAAACTCTTTAATCTTTTTTAAAAAATCTGCTGGTAAAGCTTTTATAATTTTTCCAGATAATTCAGTACTCAATTCAAGAATTTTATCTGTTATCATTTTTTCTAATTCACTTAAATCAAAATTATCTACTTTGCTTAATTCATCAGTCATATTTTTAAGTGTTGCAACTGCAGCATCAGCACCCTCCTTTATCTCTGAAAAGGCTTTCTTTCTTCCATCTTCGTATCCAGTTTTTTTTGCTTCCTCAATTTGTAATTCATATTCTTCTTTATTTATATTGAATTCTTCTTCTATAGCATGCTTTTTTTTGTTTTCATCTGTATCATTTTCTATTTCTGAATCTATTTTTTCTTTTAGATTTTTTTCTTCTTCTACTTCTTGATTTTTAGATTTGATTTCATCTGTGTGTTTGTCAATATTTTCTTCATCTTCTACATTTTTTTTTGTTTTTAAATCACTTTCTTCATTATTTTTCAATAGCTTATTTTGTAAATCTTTCTGAATTTTTTTTTCTTGCGCTTTCTTAGCAATCTCATGAAGACTAAGTTTTTTAAAGTTACTTTTCATTTCTTTTTTAATTTCCTTAGCTTTAAAACTACTTGCCTTACTAGCTTTAATCAAACTTGCCAATTCTTTTTCAGAAAGAGGACTTTCTGATTTTTCTTGCATATCATCATAAAAATTTGAAGATAAATCTTTATTATTCACTGTTTTTCCTCAACTAATTTTGCTCTTCTGAAGAAGCTGCGCCTTGTTTCATCATATTTCTAAACACACTAGAAACTCTTCCTGCCTCATCCCCTACTATCATTCTTATTATAGCAACTTTATCGTCATAAGTGTTAGCAGTATCAAGCATATCTGCAGAAATTGCTGATTTCTTTGGTTTCAGTTTTGCTTTTATATCTTCTAAAGATTCTCCTTCTTGCACTTCAATCTTATCTTCCTCCTCTTCATCATCATCTGCCACTGATATTGTACTAGGAGCACCGGAGGCATCGCCAGCAGTTACCAAAATTCTACTTAATAGAGGTCTTAATGCGCCAAATGTTACTATTGCTAAAACTAAAATTGTAAAAAGTTTTCCTAATAGTTCCCTTATTGCCGAATTTTCATACCAAGGAACGTCAATAAGCTGGATATCCTCTACAAACTCTCCACCAGTTATTGTAATTGAATCACCTCTTTCTTCTTTAAATCCAATAGCATCTCTAACCAAAGCTTGAATACTAGCTTTTTCTTGGTCACTAATTTTTTCTAATACTCTTTCACCAGCCTCATTTGTTACAAATTTTTCTCTTACAAGTATAGCTGCAACAATTCTTTTAATTGTGCCTGTAGGATTTGTAGTGGCAGTTACTCTTTTACTTACTTCATAATTTTTTATGCTACTAGAACTTTGAGATTTAATATTAGACCCACTAGGTTGAGAAGCCGGAGCATCGGTGGCAAGCTCTGCTGCCAACGGAGGAGTATTAGCTACAGCTCCTGGTATTCCTTGAGCTTCTGGTTCAGAAGTCATATCTTGTGTAGCCTGTTCACTTCTAATTGCTGAACTTTCAGGGTCTACTACCTCTTCAGTAATATTTCTTGTTGTAAAATCAACATCTACACTAACTTGTGCAGTTATATTTCCGGCCCCTAAAATAGGCGTTAATAAAGAAATTACTCTCTGTCTATAAACTTGTTCAAGTTTCATTGTATATTCTAACTGTCTGTTAGACATTGCTGATGTAGGGTCATCAGATGGTTTAGACAACAAATTTCCGTGTTGGTCAACTACGGTAACATTTTCTGAAGGCAAGTTTGGAACAGAGGAAGAAACTAAATGGACAATTGCTCTGATTTGATTTTCTCCTAGACTTCTACCTGCTCCTAGCTTTACAAAAATCGAAGCTGTTGGTTTACCCCTTTCTCTAATAAATACTGATTTTTCTGGTATAGCTAGATGAACTCTAGCTCCTAGTATTCCAGAAATTTCATTTATAGATCTAGCTAGTTCATTTTCTAATCCTTGTCTTATCTTTACGGCCTCTACTGACCTACTCGTTCCCATTGGTAAATCATTTAAATTGTCATAACCATTCGGCAGTGACTCAGGCAAGCCTTCAGCAGCTAATAACATTTTTGACTGATAATAATCTGTACTGGGGACTAATATTTCACCGGTTGCAGAATCCAAAGAAACATTGATGCCATTTTGTCTCAGCGATTCAACTACTTTAGATTTATCTGCCTCGGAAAGAGATGAAAATAGTGTAGTTTTTGCAGGTTCTCTAATACTAATAAAAAGTATTATTCCTATAAATGTGACTACTAGTGCCAAAACAGTAGGAAGTGCTCTTTTTGCTGCAGGTTCATTCATAAACCTTCTTATATCAGTTATGGCACTTGAAGCCCTACCTACCAAGCTATTTTTATTTCCACTGTTGACATTAGTTACTGTTGTATCAGCCATTTTTTTTCCTTTTTATTAAATTAAACAGGCATGTTCATAATATCTTTATACGCACTCAATACCTTATTTCTTATATTTAAAGTCATTTGGAATGCTAATTTAGATATTTGTTGATTTACAATGACCTTGGTCAGGTCTTGTTCTTTACCAAGCTCGTAATTTTTAGTTATCTGAGCAGCTTCTTTTTGGGTAGAAGCAACATTATCAAGCGCATTGCTAACATTATTTATAAAACTGTTTTCTTCAAGAATTCTACTTTCTTTTAATAATTCTTTTCTTTTATTGAGTAAACTCTCTTGATTCTGAAAGTTCTCTTTAACATTCTCTTTGACAGTCTTATTTACTAAATTTAAACCAGTTGAAGTTACTTTATTCATTTTATCTCCTAATTTCCTAATGCTATTAACTTATCTTCTAGACCTTCGTAGTATTTTTTATTGCTATGTAAATTGTCATCTACAACGATATGACTAGCGTTAATTGTTTCTTCATTTGATAAAACTAATGCCCTAAGTATTACATTTTCTAATTCTCTAACATTGCCTGACCAGTTATGTTTTAAAAGTTGGTCTTGTGCTTCTTTTGTCAGATAAGGAAAATTATTATTATCTTTAAAATGTTTTTTTATCATTGATACTGTTATTGGTATAACATCATCTATCCTGTTGTTTAAATCTGATGTCTTGATAGGAAACACATTTAGTCTATAATATAAATCCTCTCTGAATTTATTATTCTTTACTTCTTTNAGCATNTTCCTGTTAGTTGTTGCAATAATTCTAACATTTATTTCAATATCTCTATTACTTCCAACGGGCGTTACTTTTCTTTCTTGAAGCACTCTCAATAATTTTGCTTGTAAACTCAGAGGCATTTCAGATATTTCATCTAAAAGCAGAGTTCCTTGGTCTGCTGCTCTAAAAATTCCTTTNTTAGCATTNGATGCTCCTGTNAAAGAACCTTTTTCATGNCCAAATAGTATTGCTTCTAACATGTTTTCTGGTATTGCAGCACAATTTACAGCCACGAAAGGTTTTTCACACCTTGAAGATTCATCATGAATAAAGTTTGCTACAACTTCCTTACCAGTTCCTGTTGGTCCATTAATAAAAACTGTTACATCTGTATTTGCAACTTTTTTTGCTAGATTTTTGAGTANTATAGATTGTTCACTTCCAGTTATAAACTTTTGATCATCTGTAATAAATGATATTAAAGTTTCTAAACAATAATTATCTTTTTCTATAACTTTAAATTTCAACAAGGCCTCTCCAAGATGTTTTTCTAAACTAAATTTTTCTTGGTAGCCTTCAATCATTATTATTTTTTTTATTTTTAATTCTCTTGCTAAAGAAAGTAATTCTTGGTCATCTTTTCCTTTTTTAGAGTCAGAACTGCATACTAAAATCTCAGTCTCTGCNTTTCTTATTTCTTCCAATGAATTGGCTAANTTAANAGTTACATCTCTCTTNTCAAGTTTCTCTTTTATAGAATTNAGGTCTTTAATACCTTCTGTTATAATACTGATTTTTGACATATTGCCTCCTATATGAACAATAGACGCAAAAACTTTGCCAAAANTTTTAAAAATGTTTTTTTTTTTTTACTCCCTAATTTTAAGCATTATTAAAATAAATATAGAATTTTTTTCCCTAGTGTCATATTATTGTCAATAACTTTTAGAAAGCATTCAATATTTTGACTAATTTTCCTGATATAGATAAGATTATTGTTGGACAAAGTAAAAGTGTTATTGAACTAAAGTTATTAATTAAAAAAGTTGCAAATGCTAAAAGTACAGTCCTTGTTTTGGGAGAAACCGGAACGGGAAAGGAATTAGTTGCTGAGGCTGTACACATTGCTTCAAAAAATAAGGGAGCATTTGTGCCTGTAAATTGTGCAGCTATTCCTAGTGAATTGTTAGAAAGTGAGTTGTTTGGCCATGAAAAAGGTGCTTTTACAGGNGCAGATAAAGCTAGAGCTGGTAGATTTGAATTATCCTCAGGTGGTACGCTTTTTTTAGATGAAATAGGAGATATTCCCTTGGCTTTACAAGCAAAACTTCTAAGAGCTATTGAAAGTAAGAAAATTCAAAAAGTAGGGGGCACAAAAGAGATACCTCTAGATCTAAGAATGGTATGTGCTACTCATCAAAATTTAGAAAAAAAAGTTGCTGATGGTAGCTTTAGAGCAGATCTATTTTATAGAATAAATGTGTTTCCTGTTAATGTCCCAACACTTGCAGAAAGAGTAGAAGATATACCCCTTCTGTTAAATCACATTCTTAAGAATATAGAAAATAATAATTCAAACCTTCCAATTTTTACAGAAGAAGCTATTGATGCATTAAAAAGGCATTTATGGCCAGGAAACATTAGAGAATTAAAAAATGTTATAGAACGAGCTTGCATATTATTTGCGAAAAATAAGATTTCAAAATATAATGTTTTTGAAAATCTTTTGAGATTAAAAGTACCTACNTCAGAAGAAGAACAGAAAGCTCTATGGGATGCCACTCAAAATATGGCAAATACATTTGCAGAGGGTAGTGAAAAAGAAAAAAATGCTCCTTTGCCGCACCCAAAACATTATGCAGATTGGTTTGATTTTTTTGATGATATAGATTTAAGAGTTTACCTTAGGGACGTGGANATAGTTCTGATTGAGTCAGCACTTAAAAGAGCCAATGGAACTGTTTCTAAGGCATCTGATTTATTAAAAATAAACAGAACAACTTTGATTGAAAAAATGAAAAAGCTACAAATTTCTAGTTAAATAATTATTATATTCCTGAGTTATTTGTATACGCTATAAATAATTTTTTTTTATCTATTATTGTCTTTTTGTTTTTATCAATTGCATTTTCTAAGTTAGAAATTAATTTGTTATTATTAACCCAAACTAGTTCTAAGCTTTTTTTATTACTATTCGATAAATTGCCAAGATCTTTTGATATTTCTTCTAAAATAAGTTTCCTTTTTGAGTCAATTGTTTTAATGATACTATGGTTTCCTAAACTAAAAGACTCCGCCATTTGAGAAGACAAACTTTCTAATTGATTACAATAATCATCTAATCTATTCTTTATTTTAGANTGTTGCATTTTTTCCCAATAATTCCTTCCAAGCAGTGATAATATCATTTAAGGTTTTAATTGCTCTATTAATACCAACAACGTCTTTTTTTGTGAAAGCTTTAATTAGTTGCTTCCTACAAAATTCATAGACTTGAAATAACTGTATTGCAATCTTTCCTCCTCTTTCAAAGTCTAATGATGTTTGAAGAGCATAAATTGCAGTACAAGCTCTAGAAAAATTTGAATTCCTTTTTAGTCTTTCATTTTCTTCAAATTTTTTCTTTTGAGAAATTTCTGAAACTATCTTCATTGATCTTTTTAATTCTATTAATATTGTTTCGACTATCTGAAAAGAATTTTTCGTCAAGTTAGCAGATGCTTCAGTATTACTATAATTCTTAATAGCTTTTGCTTTATTTATATACATCTGTTATACTGATANAATGTTAGATGGAAGTTTAACAAATTTAAATAATTTCACGAAAGTTTCTCCTTATACTAAGGTTGATACTGCAAATGCTATGCCAATAAATGGGCCACGGTTAGTGGAACCAGTCAACCAAAATCTAAGATCAAAAGAATACGTACAAAACCAAAATATAAGAGAAATATATTCAAGAAATTTAGCTCCTTCCAATAATATTTCTACGGAAAAATTTTTGAAATCAAAATCAATATTATCTCCTGTTTTTATGCAAAATGAAGCTAAAACGAAATACGAAATGATTTCAAGAACACCACTAAGTAAGTTAGACTTGAATTCCCAGGTAGATATTTTAGCATAGTTAATGAAAATAATAACTTATGCTTTTGATATAGATGGTGTGATTTGTAAAACTATAAATAGTGACTATAAAAACTCTATTCCAGATACAAAAGCTATTAAAAAAATTAATAGTTTACATGATAAGGGACACAAAATAATAATTTTCACAGCAAGATTTATGGGAAGAACAAATAATGACTTTAAACAAGCTTATGAAATTGGTTATGATTTTACATTAAAACAATTGAGGGGATGGCAGGTAAAATTTGACAAGCTTTTAATGGGAAAACCAAGTTATGATATTTTTGTAGACGATAGGGCTTATAACTTCAATGAAGATTGGATAAGCAAGATATAATTAATCTGATAACTCTTCCTTTTTCCTTAAATTTTCAGCACTNAGCATCTGATTAAATAAATCACTTTCNGTTATTACTCCNAACATNCTNTTGTCNTCTCCTATAACAGGAATAGACTCTCCTACAAAATCTTTTATTTTTTCAATTGACTCCAATACATTATTCTTTTCATTTAAGCATAAAAAGTTAATATATGACTCTTCTTTAGGAGGACTACTTTTATTAGAAATTAACAATATTTCAGGCAACAATACTTTGCCAACTAATATTCCCCTTGGATCTATTATATAACCCTCTCCAGTTTTAGCTTTGCTTAAAATTTCAATCATATCTTCAATAGAATGTTCTTTGGATAGTCTTATATAATCTTTCCTTACCATTCTATCAATATTTATAGATTGCAACTGTAAACTATCGCGTCCTAATTGTATGTCTATATCACGATTAAGTAATAATTGATCAAATGCTGAATGTCCATATATCTTCGATGATACCAGGTTAGCAAAGCAAATACTTATTCCTGCTCCAAGGGCCACCTGATAATCTGATGTTAATTCAAAGATTATCATCATGGTAGAGATGGGTCCTCCAATCACACTACCTGTAACTGCTGCCATACCTGCAACTGCAAATAAAGCTACATTAGCATTAGGAATAAACATTTCAAAAAATGCTGCAAACATACAACCTAAAGTGGTTCCAATGAATAAAGCTGGTGAAAAAATACCACCAAACAAATTAAACCTAATNCAAATTACTGTTAAAAATAATTTAGTTATTAAGAGAATAATCAATGAAATAATTGATTTTTTTTCTATAAGGAGTGATTGTATTGTCTCTGAACCTAACCCTAATACTTCCGGTACAAATAATCCAACAACTCCACATATAGATCCCGCTATTACAGGAAGAAAATACTTTGGAATTCTTGAAGGAATTGGTAAATAACCCGTTAAACCCCTCATATAAACTGAGGCTACTATTCCACTTAAAATTCCAATAAGTATTAATGGTAAAATTTCATATAATTGAGAAATTCCTCCTATTTCTGCAGCAAAAAGAGGTTCTCCCCCNTAAAACTCAGTACTNACAGTATGAGCAACTATAGATGCNATTAAAATNGGTGCTATNGCCTTTAGAGAAAAATGTCTTACTATTACTTCATGTGCAAATATCAGCCCAGCTATGGGTGCTCCAAATCCTGATGATACTGCAGATGCTGCACCACAGGCTAATAGAATATGAGGTGAAGTTTGATCTTTAGTAAGTTTAGAAATATAGTCACCAATTACACCGCCAAAGTGAACTAGTGGTCCATACTGGCCCACTGATGCTCCTCCAGCTAAAGATACTGCAGAAGCTAAAGTTGACAAAAGACCTGCCTCAGTGTTAGGTCTTCTTTCAGGAACATGAGCAGCTAATATACTTTCAGCTGGTCCATGCCATCTATCTAAGTTTGCTAATTTATAAATAATTGAGACTATAATTCCGGCGATGATAGGTCCACTTATAAATAAAATCCATTTTGGTAATCCTAAAAGGATAGATTGATCTCCTCTTAAATAAGATGCAATCAAACTAACAAACGAAATGAACCCCTGAGTAGCAAACGAGACCACAACAGCTATGATAATAGCCAAAATTATCGGCAATAAACTTTTAGTGCCCAAATAAATTCTCCCTGTAGATACTATACCAGAGAAAATATTTAAATATACTACAATTATAGTTATTTAAGCTATCTTATTAACTAAACCTTTCCATCCAGAAAATATTTCTGAGGATACTAGAAGAGCACTATTAAGTAATTTATCAGAGTCATTTTTTATAAATTTATCAGTAGCTACATGAATATGCGCATATAAGTAATCTAAATTTTTTGCAACATCACCACCATCTTTATGATCTAAAGCTTTTCTTAAAGCAAATGCAATATTTTGTGCTTTTAAGGCATTTTTTTTTGCATCATCATTTTTTCCTTTTTCAATACACAAAAGTGTATCTCCTAATTTATTATTTAATCCATTTAATAATTCATAAATTATGATTTTTGGATCTTCAGTTCCAAGAAGTTGGTCATTTAGATTTTTTTTATATTTCTGATTTTTAATAGACATAAAATCTCCTTTGCTAATTTATAAAACGACTTATAACAAAAAAATTTAGTAAATTTAGTTAAAAAGAAATTGGAAAAACGGTATAAATATTGCAGTTTACAGTTATCCAAAGGTATTTAAAATAAATTTTACTGAGGAATTAATAATTGGATACAGATTATCAAATAAAATTAGATTTGAAAATTTTGTATTTACTTAATGATAAGTATTTACAAAATTCTAAATCGCAACTAAGACAAGATTTATTTGTATTGCACGAGTTAAATTTCAAAAAACAAGGATTTTTTGTAGAATTTGGAGCTACTAATGGAGTTGAATTTAGTAATTCTTATCTTTTAGAAAAAGAATATCAATGGAATGGTATTTTATGTGAACCATCTAGAGGGTGGCATAAAGAACTTACTATTAACAGACCAAAAGCAATTATTGACAAAAGATGTATTTGGAAAAAATCAGGAGAGAAAATAAATTTTAGAGAGTGCCATGCTAACACTCTATCAACCATTGATGAGTTTAAAAATTGCGATACTCACTCAAAAGAAAGACATAATGGAATAAATTATCAAGTATCTTCTGTTACATTAACAGATTTATTACAAGAACATAATGCTCCTCATGACATTGACTATTTATCTATTGACACTGAAGGATCAGAATATGAAATTCTTGCTTCTCATGATTTCAATAAATATTCCTTTAAAGTAATCACTTGTGAACATAATTTTACTTCAAAAAGAAATGAAATTTTCAGATTGTTACTTTCTAAAGGATATGAAAGAAAATATTTAAGAAATGATAAGACTGATTTCGATGATTGGTATGTTAAAACCTATTAAAAACTTAAATATCCAATTAATTTATTAAATATTTCAACTTACTTATACCAATAGTATGGTAATTCAACATCTGGTTTATCTTTAACATTTTTTCTGTCTAACTTATTCGGTAAGATATTAACTCTCAATAATTCTTTTAATCTATCTTTTCTAATAAAGCTAATCTCTAATAGTTTAGGTATCTCTAAATCTAAATAAATTAAGGGCTCAAAAATATTATTTGGATGAATATGAACGATATAAAAGTGTTTTAAAATTTTATCAAAAACTGCTTTGATTTGTCTAAAGCCATCTGGATGTAATAAATTATTTAAAGAGTGAAACTCTATTATCATTATCCTAAACTTTTTTAATAAGTTTTCTTCTAGATCCAATAAAACTTGATATTCAGAGCCCTCAATGTCCATTTGTAAAATAAACTCTTCTTTTTTCTTAAGATCGCTATTTTTTTTTATCCAAGTATTTATATTTATGTTTTTTTTATTATTTTTAATATCTAAATACTTTTTTTCAAATTTAAAGAATTTGTTTTCTAGTGGAAGCTTTTCTATTGAGTAATCCAATAAGTGTGATGGTATTTTTCTATCTGCTAAGTCTTTTTCAAAGCTAACATTCATGTCTACACCTGGAGAAAAACAAGCACTTAAATCCTTTAGATCGTCTGGTACTAAATATCCACCGTCGTTACTTGAACCTATTCTAATAAGATTTGTCTTAAAAATTTTAATATTTTTTAAAAAATTTAAAATGTTTTCTTTTTTTTCTACTTTGTGAACAAATAAGTTATTATTTATTAAAAATTTACTGATTATTTCCTGTTCATTTGATACCTTCATACCATAATTAATCATCTTTCTCTAACATCTTACTTATCATATCGCCTGTATCTTTTAGGCCTGCTACTATACCTTCCATTGCTGAGTACTGCATTGCATATCTTTGTGTTAGTTTTTCTATTCTAGCATCTAGCTTTAATTGTCTATCAGGTATCTTCTCTAAATCTCCTCTCAAATTTGTTAACCTCATTTCTATATCACCGTTAAAAGTTAACAATTCTGCTAATGAGTCATCTATTTTTGATAATAAGCTTTCGCCATAAAAGATATTTGCACTAGTAATATTTGTGTCAGTAATATTTAAAGTCATTCCATTGGTATTTCCTGAGGATGAAGTATAATTACTTCCATCAACAGACAATGCTGCTCCTGCTAACGTAAAATCAGAACCTGATTTTGCAAGTGCATAAGTTCCTGGTAATGTATCTTTACTAAGTGCCGTTACTGAAACAGAGGAATTATCGGTTGCTAGAACATCTGTAAAGAAGGAATTTACAACATTTGAATTAGCAGCAACTGTATTTTTAAAAGTATTTTTATTGAAAGATAAGGTTCCGTCTCTTTGAGTTGAAACTCCCAATAATGATAAAGAATATGGACCATTCTCATATCCTGTAATACTTGTTGAGCTAAACTCTCTCAAAGTTCTTTGGATTCTTCTAATTGTTGAATCACTTACTAATGGCCCAGAGGTGCTTAAAGTGCTTCCTGATGCACTAAGTGCATCTACATTTAAATATACCTGATTATAAGCATCAACAAATTCCTGCATATAACCTTCTAAAGTAGTTGTATTTTCAGTTGCAGAAATACTAATAGCTGAAGAATTAGTTGATAATAGTTGTAATGTATAACCCGCATATAAATCACTTACTGTATTGCTAGATCTTGTCATACTTATTCCATCTATAGTAAATGATGCATCTGATGCGCTAACAGATTGTGTCAAAGTTTTATCTGATGTATTATACTGAAAAGCATTTTTTAATGCTGTTGAAGAACTATCACTTGCTGTAATTCTTATAGAATTTGCTGCGCCTTGGTTAGCTTTCAGAACCAACACGTAATTCGAACCATTAAACATAATAGAGGCTGTTAAGTCATTGTCTCCATCTAAGTCAGAGTCTGAAACACCGTTATTTATAGCATCTCTCAATTGAGCTAGTGTAGTTGTAGATGTAGTATTTACAGTAAAAGATGTTTTTGAGCTATTGGCAGAAAAAGTATCATTTGTTGATGAAGAAGTAGTAAATGTCCCAAAATCTATAGTAAGTGCACCTTCTCCAACTAATGAACCGGTGCTACTGACCGCTCCACTCACTAAAGAGTGTGCTGTAGCCAACTGGCTAACTACTAATGAAGCATTTATATCATCATTGTTAGTAGTTCCTGTATTAGTAAAAGTAGCAGTTGTTGTATTACTAGATGAACCAATATGTGTTGAAGGTCCAACATCTTGCAAAGCTTGACATATTAATCGAAAATCTTTTAATTCGCTTTTTACAACGCCAAATGCTGAAATTTTATTCTCATATTCAGCTTGATCTTTCTCAATTTTTTCTTTATCAGCAACAGTTTCAGCATCAACAATGGCTTTTATAATCTCAGAATTATTTAGCCCTGAACCTATTCCTATTTTCGATAGTACTTCAGTAGCCATAGGTTCTCATCATTTTATTACATTATTGAAATAGAGTTAAAACATTCTGCTGGATTCTTGAAGCTTGTGCTATCATTGCCATAGCACTTTGTTGTAAGATTTGTGCTTTTGATAATGCTGAAGACTCTGCAGCAAGATCTGCATCCTCCAATCTTGATCTAGCATGATTAGTATTAGTTGAAACATTCGTAAGATTATCTATTGCCTGCTCCATCCTACTCATTAATGCTCCTAGTTTAGCTCTTTCCATGTGTATTGTATCCATTGCCTTATCAACTACTTTGAGCGAGTCTATTGCGTCTTGTCTATTTCTAAGGTTTATTGTTGACACACTATTTAAAGTTGCATTTCCAGGAGAAGACTCAAATAGTCCGTCGTCTCCATCTCCATAATCAGTTGTTGCAGTAAATGAATGAGAAGAATGCATAATTACCTGACCAGATACTACAACTGAGTCTGCATAACCAGCAGCCTGCGTATTACTATTATCAAATGATGTGTCAAACATATTAACTGCGGAACCTGATAATCTCTCAGCTCCTGTTGAGTCAAAAAGTCTAGCGTCCATACCTGTTACTTGTAACTTATGTGTTTCAGCATCCCCTACATCTGCAAAATCTAAATCTTGTAATTTTATGTCATAACCTTCATCGTTAGTTAAATACACGGTGTCTTTTGCAACACTTAATGTAGCTACAATTCCTGTTTCAGCAGAATAAGCATTAATCTTGTCCCTTAAATCTGAAAAATCTGTATCGGTTGTACTTAAACTGTCTTGGGCTAAAGTAACAGCCGCCGAAATAGTTCTTCCAGTTGTATTTTTTCCAAAGAGTGTTAATGAAAATGTTGCTGATCCTGTAGCATCAGTTCTTAAACCTTGAATTTTTAAGTTTGTTGATGAAGTTGCGGATATTCCGGTACTATCAAATTTATTATTTATCTTATTTTCAATTAGCTTTGCCGTATCATTGGCAACAACGTTTATAGTAGTTGATCCTAAATGTCCATGCAATGTAAAGTCTTCGTCAGCGACTGTATTTGTTGTTCCTCTTAAAGCAGCTGTTGCTAAATTAGTATAATCTGCTCCTGAAGTAGCATCAGTTCTAACTTGATGAACTCCTATCTTATCTGTTCTTAAGTTACCTATTGAAACTGTTGCCGCTTCTCTTTCTTGATTTCCTATTTGAAACCTTCTATCTGCAAATGTTCCATCTAAAACTGCAATTTCATTATATTTTGTATCTTTTGCTACACGGTCTAATTCTTGAATTAATTGATTTGCCTCTGTTTGCATATATAATTTTTCTTCACCTGTGTAAAGATCACTAGAAGCCTGAATTGCAAGTTCTCTTATTCTTTGCAAAACTTTAGAGGCTTCATCCAAAGCACCTTCTGCAACTTGAGCTAAAGAAACTGTATCAGAAGCATTTCTAACAGACATATCTAAGCCTTTAATCTGAGCTGTCATTCTACTAGCAATAGCTCCTCCTGCAGCATCGTCTCCAGCATGATTAATTCTTTTTCCTGAAGAAATCCTCTCTATAGAGTCGTTCATAGTTCTTTGCTGTTTATGCAAATTGTGTAAAGTATAAAGTGTACTTATACCACTATTATTAGAAGCCATAATTTCCTCCTGACATTGCTAAAATATTTTTAGCAATTATCATGCCATTATTTCTATTACTTTCAGCATGCTTATGTATTACTATTTTATTTTGTTTAATCATATGCAAAAGATCTGCAACTATTGTGCCAAAATTTAATGCTAAAAAATAGCATATGTTGTTAATACGGAGGGTTTTAAAACTAAATATAGTCAAATTAGGCAAGTAATTTTAATTATACCTGCCTAATTGATTATATTTTGACTATTTAGTTCATCACAGCTAAAATAGCAGACTGAGCTTGGTTAGCTTGCGCTACCATTGCCATTGCTGATTGATTTAAAACTGAGTTCTTCGTTAGATTTGCAGTTTCTCTAGCATAATCAGTGTCTAATATTCTAGAAGCAGCAGCTTCTAAGTTAGCAGCACTTGCATAAGAAACGGCTTGTCTAGCTTTAAGTGAGCTAATACCTGCAGCCACATGACCTAAACCTAATGCAACGTCAGTTAAAATAAGGTCCGCTGAAGCTTCAGCATCTGCAGCCGTTGTATANGTCTCTATAGATGCTGTCATTGTATCGTTAGTCTGGATGGTATTATTATTTGTACCATCAATAGAAGAACCAATTGCAAATGTTTTATCAGCCTCGCCGTTAAGAGCTTTCTCGTTGAACTTTACTTCATCATGAATATTATTAATAGTGTCATACAAAGCNGCAACCTCAGCATTCATNGCAGCAACTTCCATTGATGAACTCAACAATGCTGCATTATCTGCCTGAACACCTAATTCACGGATTCTATATGCAATATTAGCTATTTCATTAAGAGCCGACTCAGAAGTTAGAAGTGCGGAAATACCATCTTCAGCATTTCTTGCAGCTACATAATGTGATTTAGCTCTAGCCATTAAATTATTACCTATAGATTGCCCTGCTGCATCACCACCCATTACAGTTCTAGACCCAGAAGAAAGTCTCATGATTGAGGCATTCATTTCATGTCTAGCTTTNTGAGCCATGTTGCCAGCATATGTAGCACCTACAGATATATTTGATATACTCGACATATTTTTTCCTTTTAAAGTTATTGAATGATACTTTTTAAAACGACCATTAAAAAAAATATTTAGTAAAAAAAATTAATTAAAAAGGGCATGTGTATTGCATATTAATTTTGAAGGAGATATTAATGAAAGTTGTCTTGTTAGCGGGTGGTTTTGGCTCCAGACTCGCAGAAGAAACTAGTATAAAGCCAAAGCCAATGGTGGAAATAGGTAATCGACCAATTATTGAACATATTATGAATTGGTATATGAAATTTGGATATTCTGAATTTATAATATGTTTAGGGTATAAAGGATCTGATATAATTAATTATTTTAGAGATTATCAATTAAAAAACTCTACAATAGTTATTGACTCAAATGGAAGATTAGAGACTATAGAAAAACAAAACCAGCCCTGGAAAATAATTTTAGCTCAAACAGGTATTGATACGCAAACAGCAGGAAGAATTAAAAAAATTAGAAAATTTCTTAATCCCAATGAACATTTTTTCATGACGTATGGAGATGGATTAAGCAATGTAGATTTAGATAAGCTGTATAAATTTCATAAAAAAAATAAAAAACTTGCTACTCTCACAGCAGTAAGACCTTTAGCCAGATTTGGTGCACTTGATCTTTCAGATAATGGAACAGTAAATGATTTTATAGAAAAACCCAAAAATGAAAGTAGTTGGATAAATGGAGGTTTTTTTGTGCTTTCTGAAAAAGTAATTGATTATATAGAATCCTATGACGAACCATGGGAAAATGGTCCTATTAATAGGTTAGTAATGGACTCACAATTAATGGCATATAAACATGATGGCTTTTGGCAACCAATGGACACATTAAGAGAAAAAAATATTTTATGCGATTTATGGGAGAAAGATAAAGCACCATGGAA
The DNA here is from genome assembly GCA_002720125.1 of Rickettsiales bacterium. Taxonomy (GTDB): domain Bacteria; phylum Pseudomonadota; class Alphaproteobacteria; order TMED109; family TMED109. The sequence goes on from PBGQ01000020.1 coordinate 28,102, forward strand.
AGTAAAAACCAATAAAAAAATAATTTCTCTTAAACAAGCAATTTAATAATTATGAGAGAATATAAAAATAAAAAAATTTTGATTACTGGTAATACAGGTTTTAAAGGTACTTGGTTAACGTTAACTCTAAAACTATTAGGGGCAAATATTGTAGGTTATTCTGATAAAAGACCAAAAAAAAAATCAGTAATAAGCACTCCTTGGCTAAAAGAAAATATAAATCAATATTACGGAAAAGTTGAAAATTTTAAACTTTTAAGGAAAGTTATACATGAAGAAAAGCCTGATCTTATATTTCATCTTGCAGCCCAACCTTTAGTAATAAAAAGTTATAAACATCCATTACAAACATTTCAGTCTAATATTTTGGGAACAACTAATCTTTTAGAGTCAATTAGAATAGAAAATATTAATATTCCTTGTTTAGTAATAACAACTGATAAAGTTTATCAAGTTAAAGGTAAAAATAAATATAAAGAAAGTGACATCTTAGAGGGCATAGATCCTTATAGCACCTCAAAAGTTTGTACTGAGCATATTTCAAAATGTTATTCTAGATTAGGATTAAAAATTATAACAGCTAGAGCTGGCAATGTTATTGGTGGAGGAGACTGGGCTAAAAATAGAATTATACCTGATATAATAAATTCATATATTATGAAGAAACCTATAAAACTTCGTAATCCATCATATACAAGACCTTGGCTTTATATACTTGACGTAATTGAAGGATACTTAATTTTAGGAAAAGCTTTGTTAAAAATAAAAAAAGGTAATTACTTTGATACTTTTAATTTGGCGCCTAGTAGTAATAAGGTATACGATGTTTTAGCTTTGACTAAAGTTGTATTAAAAAAACTAAATTTTGAAAAGTTTGAATTTGACTCTTCTCTTAATAATAAAGAAAATCAATTTCTTTCATTAAGTGCATGTAAAATAAAAAAGCATTTAGGATGGAAGTCTAAAACGTCATTTAAAAATTTAATCCATTTCACAGTAAAATGGTATTTGGCTAATCTAAAAAATAATAATTTAACATATACTGAAAATCATATTTGTTCCTATTTTAATATTGCTAAAGGAAAAAAATTGATAAAGTTTGAAATACCCTCAAAAATAAAAGAGAAGAAATATGCCTAATCCAAATAATAAATTAAATGAAAAAGAATTATTAAGAGAAAAAATACTTGATTTAACCAAAACATATGTAAAGAAATTTGGAAACAATCTTAAAAAATCTAAAAATATCAATGTAACGGGAAAAGTAATTGATCATGAGGAGGTATGCAATATAGTTGATTCAGGCTTAGATATGTGGCTTACGGCTGGAAGATTTAATAATGAATTTGAAAGAAAGTTAAAAAGATTTATTGGTGTCAAATATCTATTAACCTGTAATTCTGGTTCTTCTGCAAACCTTATTGCTTTGTCTGCGTTGTGTAGTCAATCATTAATGGGAAATAACTATATAAAAAGAGGTTCAGAAGTAATTACTTGTGCTGTTGGTTTTCCTACAACTATTAATCCTATTCTCGTTAATGGACTAATACCTGTTTTTGTTGATTGCGAATTAAGTACTTATAATATAGATGAGAAAAAAATTGAGGAATCCATTAATCACAAGACCAGAGCGATTATGATAGCCCACACACTTGGAAACCCCTTTGCATTAGAAAAAATTAAAAAAATATGTGAAAAATATAATCTTTTTTTAGTAGAGGATTGCTGTGACGCATTAGGTTCTAAATATTTAAATCAACATGTAGGAACATTTGGAGATATTGGAACATTATCATTTTATCCCGCACATCATATCACCATGGGTGAAGGAGGAGCAATTTTTACCAATTCATCTAGGGTAAAAAGAGCTATGGAATCAATAAGAGACTGGGGAAGAGACTGTTGGTGCGAAACAGGATGCGATAATACTTGTAAGAAAAGATTCCAATGGAAATTTGATAAATTACCTTACGGTTATGATCATAAGTATATTTATTCTTCTTTGGGCTACAACCTTAAAGTCACTGATATGCAAGCTGCAGTTGGTTTAGCTCAACTTAAAAAGCTAGATTTCTTTGTAAAAAAAAGAAAAGAAAATTTTAGTTATTTATCTAAACTACTTGAACCCTTAAGTAAAATCTTTATTTTACCTTCAGCTGCTAAATATTCTGATCCATCTTGGTTTGGTTTTCCATTAATGATTAAAAATAATTGTATAAGTAGGAACTCATTGATTAATTATTTAGAAAACAATAACATTAAGACTAGATTACTATTTGCTGGTAACATTATTAAGCAACCCTATATGCATTTTGAGAAATTCAAAAAAGTTGGAGATCTTAAAAATGCTAATTTAGTTATGAATAACGCTTTTTGGGTTGGTATTTATCCTGGTATATCAAAAAAAGAACTTTCTCGGGTATCAGAAATTATTCATTTTTACGTAAATAATATAGATAAAAATAAAATTGCCTAAATTAAATACTTATAATAAGCAGACCTTATTTTTTATTTGAACTAAACACCCAAGAATTTTAGAATATCTCTTAAATCATCTGTTACTAGGTCGGCTTTCATATCATGAATATTCTCTTGGCTATATCCATATGACATAAGAATTAATTTTGAATCATTTTCCTTGGCACAAATAGCATCGTTTATACTATCTCCAACAAAGGTACATTGATAGTTAATTAAATTTATTTTTTTAATTGTTTCTGTCAAATGCTTAGGATTAGGCTTCTTAAAAGCAAAAGTATCTCCTCCTGATATTGCAGAAAAATACTTTTTAATATCAAAATGGTCTAGAATTTTATGGATAAAAAACTCTGTCTTGTTTGATACTATAATTAGCTTAAAGTTATTTTTATGTAGCTTTTTAAGAACATAAGCTACATGTTCATAGAGCTTAGAATTTTTAAGAAAACATGTTTTGTATATTTCTATAAATCTCATCAATAAATTATTATTATTATTTTTATATTTTAAATTATTTAATTTAAATGCCTTTTGAATCATAACTAATGCACCATTACCAACTAAGTCGTTGATATCACTTTTATTAACTTTACTCATGTTTAGTTCATCTAGTAGCGTATTTAGTGATAGTAAAAGATCGTCTGCACTATCTAACAAGGTCCCATCTAAATCAAATGCAACTACCTTTTCCATTAATACCTTCCTTTTGTAATATAGAATAAATTCCATATTTAATTTGGTCATCCAACGTTACTAATTGACTATAACCTAATTCTTTTGATTTATTTAAGTTTGGTATGTAATTCTCTTTATCTATATTCTTTCCTCTATAAACTTTTACAACAGGTAAATTATCAACCTTAAGATTAGCAATTCTTTTAGCCAGGTCAAACAATGTTATGTTTTCTTCTGAACCAGAGTTAATTATTAATGTTTTATTTAATGGCAAACTCAAAAGAATCCAATTACATAAGTCCAATGGATGCATATAATTTCTCTTGCTTTTACCAAATGATTTCATAGATATATTTTTGTCATAAACTCTATTTTTAATAAAATTATCGAAGGCAAAATGGCTTGTTTTACCTTCAGATATAACTCCAAAGGAAAAGCCTCTTAATATTAAGAGATTATTTTTATTTTTTTTAGCCCAATTACAAAGCATATTTTCTGCAGCCATTTTTAATATACCATAAGTTGATTTAGTATCAGAGACATCTAAACTACTTTTATCATTCTCTTCCCACCCTCTACTATCTAAACAATGCTTTCCATATACAGCTCCAGATGAGAGAAAGACTATATTCTTAATTTTAAATATCTCAGCATTATTTATTACATTTAATGTTCCATTAAATATAGTATTAGCCACTTTATACTTATCTGCGTTTCCTTCTTTTGAAGAATCTGCTGCAAAATGAAAAATAACATCAAATTTATTACTAATCTTAAAAGTGCTTATATCTCCAATATGGAAGTTAATATTTAAAAAGTTATATTCATCAGAAGTTTTTTTTATATTTATTTTTTTTCTTGTTAGTAGAGTAAGAGAAATATTTATTTTATTTTTAAATGCAATGTGATTCAGAGCTTTTAGCATCCACTTTCCAAGAAAGCCGGTTCCACCTGTAAAAAAAATATTAAAATTATTAAGATTTTTATATTGTTTAGCTCTAAAAACTTGTTCTAGTAAATCATATTCAGTATTCATATTATTAAAAATAAGTTTTTTTTAAAATTGTTCCATAGTNAAAACATGCCTGACACCAAAACTTCTAGCACTTTCTACTATTTCTTTTTTTGACGATCTTGCCATAACTATTACTACATCTATATCTTGTTCTTTTAATATTGAATTGTCATAAATTTTTATTCCATGAGATTCATCTAAAATTTTATATATATTGTTATCAATTATGTAATTAATATTTTTAGTATCTAAATTACCATATTTAACTGAGGCATCGAAAATTCTTGAACAACCCCAAATAGCTACTTTTTGTCTAGCACACAAATTATTTATTTTAGCACATACCTCTTCAAGTTTTTTTCTATTGTTTGTTAATGTATTTGCATAACTTTTAATACAATATTTTTTTTCTTTTTTATTTATATTTTCAAAATATTTTTTTTCGTTATTTATTTTTTTATTCTTTTTTAATAAAAAACTAATATTATATACATCATCAATTGACTCTTTTACGATTTCAAATCCGAGTTTTAGAATTTGTTTTTTTAAACCTCTAGGAAAAAAGTGGTAATGATGTTTATCAATGAAATATTCTTCTAAATTAAGTGGATCATTTACTATTTCTGAGTTTGGTACCTCTAAAAACATATATCCATTATTATTGAGAATTTCATAACATTTTTTTAACATTGAATAAGGCTTATCTAAATGTTCCAGTGTGTGACTATTATAAATAAAGGTAAATTTGTTATTTTTAAATGATATATTTTCAAATCTATCATTAATATGTTTTACTTTGTTAGGCAGTATGGTTTCTTTATATACTATCTCGTCACTTTCTACAGCATAAATATTCTTACATTGATGAGTATTTATTAACCATTTAACAAAATATCCTCTATTAGAACCAATATCTAATACATCTAATAAACATTGTTTAGAAATAATTTTATCGAAGAAACTTATGTTTTGAGAAAGTCTAGCTCCCTTTCCATGTCTTATATTTCCCCAGTTAGCATCACAAGAAATTGATTTTTTCCTAGATTTTACTAACAGCGTTCTTCTCTGACTTAATATTGTTTCACAATCATTACAATGATACAGATTAGCATTAATCTCTGAACCTAAAGGTTGATAATTTAAACTTATTACACTTGTATTACCACAATCACAAGAAAAGTTTTGACTAATATTGGACATCATATTCATTTCCTTTGTAATGAAGCTTTTTCATTAATGGCATACAAATATCTGCAAACTGTTTTTTTTGTTCCTCATTTAGTTTAAAATCATATGGGACAAAAACATTTTCTGGTCTAGCTAAAGCTTTTGAATATATGTTTTTAAACTTTATCCCCATAAAATCAAATAATTCAATTTGTTTATGCCTTTTGCTAATTAATTCTTCTAATTTTACTATATGAAAATCATTTTCGTTAATTTTTTTAAAACTTTCTAGTACGAAGTTATTGACAGTTTTCCAATGCCAACAAATTTTTTGAAATTGATTGTAAACATTAGCATCCCTATGATTACTGTAATATTTAGGCAATATCCACCAAAAAGGTTTTTCTGTTGGAGGCTCTACATTGTTTTTGTCATTCATCCATTTTTCTAAACTATTAACAGCGCTATCATGATAAATTTCTGGATTTAATTTGTTATAAAAGGAAGAACTAACCTTTCTACCATCTCTTAATAAAAGAATAAATTTACAATCTGGAAAAACTTCTTTTAAATCATTTATAAACCAAGAGAGCTTATTTGAACAGTCTATCCAATAAGGCTTCTTTTCGTGCATTATTGCTGGATAATAATATTCCTTTATGAAATTTAGTGTGTCTTGTTTACTTTTTAAACCCATCATTTTTTTACATGCCTCTTTTTGGACCAATTCACAAAGGTACTCATGATGTGCTGTAATATTATCTTCTTTATTAAGAATTTTATAAAGAGCTCTTGTTCCGCAGCGACCACTGCCTACAATAAAAATTGGTTTTGTATTATATTTCATATCGTATCCTGTTAGATAAATTATCCACCTTATTGTTAGAATATTTTTTTAGAACCTCTATAGGAAGAAGAGGAGATAGATCTTCAATTGGAGCTGAAATAAGACCTCCATTTTTAGAATTATGCGTGGAACACTTTGGAAGTAAATCTTCATTTTCCTCCACATATATTTCAAATAAAATTAGTTCGTTTTTGTTAATATTTTCAATTATATTTTTTTTCAGTGTTTTCATATTTTTACATAAGTAAGATTTGATACCTAAAGACCTTGCTAATTTTGATATAGAGGGTGTTTCTAATCCAGTATTGCAGGTGGTTCCAACATATCTTCCTTGAAAGTAATTTCTTTGGGTGTTTCTTATAGATGCATATCCATTATTATTAATTAAGAATATTTTTGCATTAGATTTTATCGTTTTTAAAGTTTGTAGCTCTTGTAAATTCATCATTGCACTTCCGTCGCTTTCAAATAAAAACAAATTTTTTTTAAATTTATTTGCTCCAACTAAAGCAGGAAAGCCATACCCCATCGCTCCTAAACCTGTAGTTAAAAATATTTTTTGGTTTATTTTGTTTAGGAAATGTGTATAGAATGCTTCTATTGATAAACCAGAACTTCCAGTTGCAACTATGCTATTAGAAGGAATAACTTTTGATAGGTAATCTATAACATTATAAATACTAAAACTTTTCTTTTTTATAAATTTTTCTTTAGAAAAGAAGTTTTTAATATTATTGCATTCATTTATCCAATTTTTGTTACATAACTGCAAATCATTTTGATTTAAAAGTACTTTAATAAAATCTTTTGCATCTATAAGAATTTTATTAAATCTTTTTGGATGTTTTTTTAATTCATATTTATCAATATCTATACAAAAAACCTTAGCATTTTTAGCAAAATTTTTAGGATTATGAGCAGTTACAACTTTATCTAATCTTGCGCCTATGGTTATAAGCATATCACAATTTTGTAGTATTATATTAGAATGCCTTTTTGCAACAGTACCAGGTTTTCCCATATTTAATTTATGTTGCGCTGGTAAGAAGTCTGTCATTGGCCATGTTAGAAGACAGGGTATATTAGTATTGGTTATTAATTTCTTTGCATCATTTAGAGCCCTAGAACTTTTGACTCCCTGCCCTAATAAAAATAATGGCTTTTTTGCTTTTTTTAAGTGACTTATTAAATATTTACAATTATTCTTATAATTATAATTTGAACCAGACACTAAGTTATTAATATTATTTTTTTTAAATTTACCAAAATTATGTTTTACTCCCTGAATATCTAAAGGAATATCTAAAAGAACTGGTCCAGGCCTACCTGATAATGCTATAGAAACTGCTTTTTTGAATTCCTTAATTAAGATATTTTTATTTTTTATTGTTTTAGAATATTTAGTAATATCTTTAACCATAGAAACAATGTCAATTTCTTGTGGTCCATTTTGTCTTATTTTATAATGTTTTTTAATATCTTTGGTCTTTACTTGTCCTGATATGATTAGAACTGGGATAGAGTCTAGCCATGCTCCTGCAATACCTGTAATTGAATTAGTTGCACCTGGTCCAGTTGTAACTAATGCAACTCCAATTTTTTCTGACAGTCTACTGTATGCTTCTGCGGCAATTACAGCAGCTTGTTCATTATGGGTAGAAATAAAATCTATTTTTGGATGTCTGCCTAATGCATCAACCAAAAACATATTACCTCCTCCAGGAACAAAAAAAACTTTATTAACTCCTATAGAAGATAAATAATCCATCAAAACATAAGAAAGTGTATCAGTCATTTATCTCCAAAACTTCACAAATGTTTTTCTTTTATTATTTTTCATAATATCTTTATCAGTGTAAAATGAGTCATCAATATTATGATTGGAAGATAATTCTTCTATAATACAACCATTTTTAGAATAAAACTCATGTCTTACACCTGGATCAATTGTAACTATATCGGAAATATTTAATTTTATAAGTTTACCATCTAATTTTAATTCTAAATTCCCGTAAATTACATGAAACGTCTCTTTCTTTACTTTATGATATTGTTCAGGATGTTTTTGTTTAGGTAAAACTACAATAATTTTCTTACAATATTCATAATTTACTATATTAAACATGCTGATACCAAACCTAGCAAACTTTTTTATTCCATAGTGATGAGATATTTCTAAGTCAATTCCATTAGGTATGGTTACCCCAGATTTTTTTAATAAATTTCTAATTTTCTTTACTATTAATAAGATATTTTTTTTATTATCAATTATATTGCAATTATTTAGATTAAGTTGTGTGCCTTTTTTAATATTATATTTTGAAATATATTCACTGTACTTAGATATATCATTAGCAACAAGGCCCTTGGACTCACTTGGAATACAGAATTGAAGATCACTTGGATTTATTTTTTTTCCTTTTTCAATATCAGTCTTTAAAAAAACTCCTCTTTGCAAACCTCTTAATTCTTTCTTTTCGTTTTTAATTTTTAATCTATCTTCTTTATTCCCAATCATAAGTTTTGCTTCTTTAAGACCTTGCAACCAATCAGATATTTGTTTGGGATTAGCAGAATAATCATTCAATTTATAATTTTTATTTTCTATTCCAACATGTTTTTCAAAAACCTTTGCACCCATTGCTAATGCTATAGGAGCAGAAGAAATATTAGTTGGACTTTCATGAGTAGAAAATCCTACTCTAATTAAAGGATATCTTTTTTTATAAAAATCTATTGCTCCTATATTTAGTTGTGAATCTTTTGTAGGATACTTTCCCACGCAATGCATAATAGTAAATGGTATATTTCTATTTTTAAAGAAGCTCACTACTGCGTCCACTTCATCTATACTTGAACCAGCGGTAGAAAATATTACTTCTTTTTTGGTTGAAGCTATTTTTTCTAAAAGTGGCCAGTCTGTAAGAGAACAGCTTGCAATCTTAATTAAGTCAAAACTATTTTTTATTATCTTATTTACCGAAATTTCATCAAAAGGCGTTGCTAATAATTGAAAATTATTTTTTCTAACATTATCAAATAAAATTTTCCATTCTTTATTTTTTAATGTTGTACTTTCAAATCTTTTTATAAACTTTAAATTACTTCCTTTAAAATCAGAGTGTATAAAAGTGTCTAAATCTCTAAATTGGAATTTTACTGCAAAATTAAAATACTTAGTATATTTATCCTTAATTTTTGAAAGTTCATTTATAATATCAATTCCATGTTCAACATCTCCCATATGGTTATTGGCCATTTCAAAAATGATTAGTTCTCTATCTGGAGATTTTTTATTATTTTTTTGTGTTATATTTAAGTAATCTCTGTTTAAAGGCATCGACTCTTCTGATATTGAGTGGTAAAGCATAATAACTCCTAATAATTTTCTTTAAATAAGCAAATATCATGCCGATAAATGATAGGTAGCCATTTCCTATAGTATCTATTTTTCTATAAAATAAGATTTTGATTATTTTGCAAAATAATATTAAAATATGTTATGCAAAAAATATTAATAACAGGCGGTTCAGGAACAATAGGAAAGATTCTTATTCCTCACCTTTTAGGCTATGGCTATGATGTAGATAACTACGACTTATTAAAAGGAGATGATGTGTTTAATAAGGATAATTTGGTAAGCAGATGTAAAAATAATGATATTATTATTCATTTAGCAGCTATTCCTCATCCTTGCTTAAAAGGAGTTGATGATGATCATTACTGGAAAATTAACTATGAAGGAACACAAGCTGTTTTTGAAGCCGCGAAGCTTACTAATATTAAAAAATTTATTTATTTATCATCTGGATGTGTCTATGGTTTTTGGGGAGGACATTGTAAACCAGATCAATTTCCTATAGTAGAATCCAATTATATTCCAACTATAGAAGAAGGTCTTACAGTATACGGTGCAACAAAAGTAGCCTCTGAAGAATTTCTAAAGAAAAATGCAAAAAAAAGTAATATTAAAGTGATTTCTCTTCGTGCGGAAGGCCCTGGAGCAGGAGGAACTAGAATAGAATGGATAAATGGGTTACAAAATTTAAATGATAAAACTTGGCAAGCCACTAAGCCTAGTTTTCACTTTTTTGCAAGAATATCAATAGAAAATTTGTTTCAAGTATTCTTATTATCTATTAAAAGAGATTTAAATAGTTTTTATGAGGAATTTAATATAGGTAATGAGTATATTCATTGGTCAATAGATGTTCAAAAATGGATAAAACTAAACTTTCCAAACGTAAAAAATTTTACTAAAAACAATGAGGCGCTTTTTGGAATAGATAAAGCGAAAAAGATGCTTGGGTATAGCCCCTACCCTGTAGATGACCATTTCCCATATAGAGAAAAGATAGAAGATTTTTATTACAAGGAAACCTATTTTGGAAGAATAGGTAAACCTTAATCTACTTAACTATACCCCAATCGTTTCCTGTAACATTTTTATAGAAGTCTAAATATTTATCCGCAACGTGATAGTCCCATATTCTTATAATTTCAAGTATGAGATCCATATTTTTTTCAATGCTATTATCTATTTCTAATAAATTAATTTTTTCTTTTTCTTTTTGTAAAAATAAAATTTTGTTTTCATAATAATAGTCTAAAAAATACTTTACATTTTTTTTGAAAGTATAATTAGCTGCCTCTAATAGTTGGATTCTTTTAATATTAGATTTTTTTCTAGTTATATAAGTTAGACCGTTAAGAGCCCGAAATAATTTGCTAAAGTGTAGAGCTCTATCACAAATATTTATATTTCTATAAAGTTTTTTTTGCTCATCAATAATTTGTTTTTGCTTGATCCAGTTCTGATTTTTATAAATATAAAGTTTTGAAGTGTCTAAAATAATTTTTCCTGAAGCTACCAATGCTATTACTAGAGACCAGTCATCTGTGCCTGATTTAATAGGGTTTTTAATTGATGCTTCTTGAACCTCTTTTAATAGATCTGACCTAAAAAAACTATATAGTGTGGTATTATTTCCACTACATAGTTTGGAATAAGAAATAACCCTCTCTAATGCAGTTTCATCTGTAATACTAAAATTATTTTCTTTGTAAAAACCTAACTCTTTTGTCCACAAATTAATGGAGGGTTTTATTCCTGCTATATCATGAGGTAATAAAGAATAATTTAAATCAGGATTAGAAATATTTATAATCAGATCATCATCAGAACACATCCCAATAAAACTACCTTTTGCATTTTTTGCCGCATTATGCCAGTTTTCTCCTGAGGTTTTACAATTTGAAGAAAAATAATTAAAATTATTTAAGTTAATATTATTCCAAAATTCTTTCTTTTGCTCATCCTGAGAGTTATCGGAAATTTGCAACTCTGCTTTACTAGACTCACAAAATCCAATTGCTGCAGAAATACTATCTTTTGAGTCTACTAAGCTTCTTTTAGATGGAATACAAACACTTAAATCATATTCAGGTATAATTTCCATAACAACATTGGTTTGCAAAATTAATACCAATAATTAAGTTCAAATAATTATAATTATAGGTTTAATAACATAATAAATTGATTTACTGTATTATAAATTAATTTAAAATTAAAAAGAATGAAAACACATCATAAAACAAATCTAGATCAGCTTGAGGCTGAAAGCATTTTTATTATAAGAGAAGTATTTGCTGAAGCAAAAAGACCCGTTCTTTTACATTCATTAGGAAAGGACTCCTGTGTACTGCTTCATATAATTATAAAAGCATTTTACCCTGCTAGTATAAGTTTTCCTTTATTACACATTGATACTGGTTGGAAGTTTTCAGAAATGTATAAATTTAGAGATTATATAAAAAAAAAGTTTAAATTAAACTTTTTAATTCATAAAAATAAAGATGGAATTAAAAAAAATATAAATCCCATAGATTATCCTTCTGAAATTTATACAGATATGATGAAAACCCAACCTTTAAAAGAAGCCTTAAATTTTTATAATTTTGATTGTGCTTTTGGCGGTGCCAGGCGAGACGAAGAAAGAAGTAGAGCAAAAGAGAGAGTTTTTTCAATGCGGAATGATCAACATAGCTGGGATCCTAAACAACAAAGACCTGAGATTTGGAACCTATATAACCTTAAAATAAATAAAAAACAAAATGCAAGAGTTTTTCCATTATCGAATTGGACTGAATTAGACATATGGGAATATATTTATAGAGAAAAGATTAATATTCCATCACTTTATTTTTCAAAAAAAAGACCATTAATCAAAAGAGAAAATAGTCTTATTATGGTGGATGATAATAGAATTAAATTAAAAAAGAATGAAA
>PBGQ01000021.1 GCA_002720125.1 Rickettsiales bacterium
CTTATTTTTAAAATTTTTGACTCTGAAAATCCTGTTACTTTTTTCCAAATGTTAAAGGCTTCATCGTCTGTATGGTAAACAGTAACATATAATTTTTCTCTATCTATTTGGTAGTTTTTGGTTAATAACTCCCACGCCATTTCTATTGCATCTTCTTTGAAATAATCACCAAAAGAAAAGTTTCCCAACATTTCAAAAAAAGTATGATGCCTTTTAGTTAAACCTACATTCTCTAAATCATTGTGCTTTCCTCCAGCTCTAACACATTTCTGTGCTGTAACTGCTCTATTTCCATTTTCAGGTTTATCTAATCCTGTAAAAATATTTTTGAATTGTACCATTCCTGCATTTGTAAACAGCAGTGAGTCATCATTATGAGGTACTAATGGAGAAGATTGAACTATATCATGTTTTCTTTTTGAAAAAAAATCTAAAAATTCTTTTCTTATATCTGATAAAGAGTTTTCAGTCATTCATTATAATATAAAAATAAAGAAAAAAAATGTATAGTTAATTTTCTTCTTCTAAACTCTTTTCTTCTTCTAGTTGTTCTTGTTCATCCTCACTAGTACTATTTTTCTTTCTAATCATGGCTTCTATTTCATCAGCAATCTCTTTATTATCTAATAAGAATTTTTTAGCATTTTCTCTTCCTTGCCCAATTCTGTTACCATTAAAACTGTACCAAGATCCTGATTTTTCTACAAAGCCTTCTGCAACTCCTAAATCTATAACTTCTCCTTCTTTGGAAATTCCTTCTCCATACAATATATCAAATTCTGTGATTTTGAATGGAGGAGCTACCTTATTTTTGACAACTTTAACTCTAGTTTGGTTTCCAACAATTTGATCTTTATCTTTAATTTGCCCTATTCTTCTTATGTCTAATCTGACAGAGGCATAAAACTTTAAAGCATTACCCCCAGTAGTAGTCTCCGGACTACCAAACATAACTCCTATTTTCATTCTTATTTGATTAATAAATATTACCATTGCATTTGATCTGGAAATTGAAGATGTTAACTTTCTTAGCGCTTGGCTCATTAATCTAGCGTGAAGTCCCATATGACTGTCTCCCATATCTCCTTCCAATTCAGCTTTGGGAACTAATGCAGCAACACTATCCACTACTAATACATCTACAGCTCCTGATTTTACTAAAGTATCAGCAATCTCTAGCGCTTGTTCACCTGCATCAGGCTGGGATACTAAAAGTTTATCAACATCAACTCCTAAGTTTTTTGCATACACTGGATCAAGTGCATGCTCTGCATCTATAAAAGCACAAATTCCTTCTTTTTTTTGAGCACTAGCTACTACTTGTAAAGCTAATGTAGTTTTTCCTGAACTCTCAGGCCCATATACTTCTATGATCCTACCTTTAGGCAAGCCTCCTATACCTAACGCTAAATCCAGGCCAAGAGACCCAGTGGATATAGCTTCAATATTAACAGTGGCGTTGTCTCCTAGCCTCATGATAGAACCACTACCATAATTTCTTTCAATTAACCCTAAAGCACTTTCTAAAGCTTTACTCTTATCTTCTAAACTCATAATAATATCCGTTCTATTTTATTTCTTTATATGTTCTTATATTGTTCTAATACAACTATATTTATTTTGCAAACTTTAATTAATTCTAATTATAAAGAAGTTTTAAAGGGGTGCAACTAACTAATCAGAGATAACTTATAATATTTATTGAAAAGTAATTATCTCGCCTAAAATTATATAAAATATCTACATCATTTACTGACCAATATGAGTTATAACTACCTGTAACCCTAATATTATCAGTAATTCTAGAACTTAGCTCTAAGGTTGAAGTATTCCCTCCACCATCTGTATCTAATGTTATTGAGGTGAAAAATTCAGTACCCTCTATATTGTTAAAATTTAGCCTGGTTGCTAAAAATAAATCATTCTGAAAAATATCTGTAGAATCGTTGTTCCTGTCATCATTATGGTATTCTATAAATGAAGTAAGGTCCCATTTATTTTCAAATAAATTATTAGTTAAATATTCCAATCCTAAAGTATAAGAGAAGAAATTTTCTCTAATATTTTTAGCATTCTTCTGACCATTTCTTTTAATTGCTTCTAACTTATAAATAATTGGCCCAGAAATAACCTGAAAATAGGTCCCTATTTGAGAAATTCTCTCATACCCTTGAAAATATTTTAATTGTGAATTTTCTAATTTAGCTATGGTAGAACTTTCTCTACTATTTCCTCTAAAACCTTGCAAAGATAAATCTATGACTCCAAAACTATGCTCCCACTTTAAAGCCCAACTTGGTACTTTAGAACCCGCACCACCTTCATAAACAATATTATAGTTTTCTATCGGCTTACTTAACCTAAGCCTTCCCTCCTTACCTATTTGAGAAGAGTTTTTAAAAAAAGGTAAATAAAAAAAGTCTAAACTTCCAAATTTTTCAGAGTAATTAGAAAAAGCTAAAAGAGACTGTCCGAGTTTTGCTTTTTGCTCACCATCAGTTACATCTTTTAGATTTATAATGTCAACTAAATTCTTAGATTCTGTTATACCCCAAAAAACCTCACTAATACCTGCTTTTAACTGAATATCATTATAATAATAGGTAATATTATTCTCCTTAAAATTAAAAAGACTTCTATATTTATCGTGATGATCATATCTAAAATATGGTTCCATTAAAAATTCAAAATCATTTTTAAAATCAAAAAATATTTCAGATTTTATGAAACTAGAATATGTATTCTGTTGATTTGAATATGCTTCATTTTTATGAAATTCTTTAATTATTATTCCAGTTTCGCTATTAATTTCCCAATCAAAATCTTCTGAATACCCTGATTGTAGAAAAAAAATAATTAAAAAGCACAACGGCAAAAAGCATTTCATTTTAAATAAAAACTATCTAACCCTCGATAAGCTTTTAGGGTTAAAATCTCTTTTAGATAATCCAACTTTAAATCTAATATTTTGTACTAATAAATCTGTAGACTTTCCTGTTTGATGATTAATCATTTTATAAATACTTGGTCTCCAATGTTTATCTAAATAAATTTTATAATCTTCAAAAAATAACGTTTTTAGATGTGACCCTTTTCTATCAAAATAATCTATTTTCCAAACTTTATGTGCAGAGGTGTCATCTAGCCATAATACTTGATATTTATAACCAGAACTTTTTTCTGTTGGTACTCTAGTTATAACATGACATTCTAATTCTTGATTATTAGGACAAGCCTCTTGTCTTAAATATTTGCGATCTTTATATTTTTCTAATTCTTGACTTCCTAAATCTTCATAAGCAAACTCTGACCCTACAAATGATCCAGACCTATTATCCGAAGTTATTCTTTTTACTCTTTTTAAAGCAGGCAAATAAAGCCATTGATCATCCGGGCCCAATTTATGCGTGAATGTTAAAGTTGCCGTACCTTTAACATCTTTAGGACTATCAAAGATAAATAAAGTTTTATCACCATCGTCATAAACCTCTAAGGTTTTTCCTCTAAAGTTTCTAATAGTTTCTTCTCCCTGTTTATTTCTTAAAGTCATTATTGAGTCAGAGGTAAAATCTCCAAAACCTTTATCATAGTTATAAGCATCAGTTGATATGCGTAGCGCTTTCTCTTCTGCTGTTTCAGCACTTAAAAAACTTATACCTGATAAAAAAATTAAATTAATGATAAAAAAATATTTAAAATACATCATAAGACAACTCCTAAGTATTAACTTTTAATTTATTATTCTTCTTAAACTTTACTTTATCAACTGCCATCAACAATGTGGGAAGAAAAAATAAATCTATAAATAATGCTATAGCTATTGTTATTGCTGTAAGCATTGCCATATCAGCGTTAACTTTAAAACCAGAAAATGATAAAACAGTAAAACCTGCAACCAAAGCTAAAGTTGTGGTGCTTAATGCAAATCCGACATTTTTAAAAGCATAAGTGGTAGCTTGCTCAGGATTTAAACCCTCTTCTCTTCTACCTCTTAAATACTTACTTAAATAATGCACTGTATCATCAACTACTATACCTAGAGTCATTGCAGCTACTACTGATAAAGCTACCCCCACTTCCCCCTGTAAGTATCCCCATAAACCAAAACCCATTGCCGCTGGAAATAAATTGGGTATTAAACTTAATAAACCAAGTTTTATGTTCTTCAATGCTATGATTAATAAAAAGGAAATTAATATCAAAGCAGCGCTAGTTCCTACAAGCATAGAGTCTATGTTTCTTTTTGAAAAATGGGAAAATATCATAGATAAACCTGTTCCCTGTGTTTTAAACTCAGGTAACTCTCTATCAAGATAATCTTGAATAATTTTATCTAATTCCCTTACATCATCATTTGACGCATTTTGAAGTGTTACCGTAAACCTAGTTGATGATTTATCTACATTAATTCTGTCATTCAAATCTAATCCGAAAGGTACTGATAATTCATATAATAGCAAATATTGAGCAGCTAATTCTCTACTTTCAGGTATAGAATAAAAGCTTGGATTATCTCCATTCATTGCTTTATTTAACCTTTTTATAGTATCTGATAAAGTAGTAACATGATTAACATTAGGTTCTTGTCTAATTCTATTCGCCAGTTTTTCTAATTTTTTCCAATACTCAGGATCATTTATTCCGTCAGGACTTCCTGAGGGTATAGAGTATTCTATGGTATCTAAACCTGTTAAATTATCTTGAACAAAATCAGAGTGTTTTCTTATTTCAAATCTTTTGTCAAAATATTTAGTCCAAGTATCATCTAAAGTAATTTTAGTCATACCTAATGATAAAAAAATTATGAAAGCTCCGTTCCCAATTAGAAGGACTTTTCTTTTTTGAATTACAAATTTACTTAATTTGGTCATGAAGTTTTCAGCTTTAGAGAACCCTGTATTTTTTACTTTGCTAGGTAAAATAACTAACAATGCTGGTAATGTTACTACAGCATGAAAGAAGAGTATTATATTACCAAAAGCCATCATATACCCTAATTGCCTAAAAGGTGGTGCTTCTGAAAAGTGCATAGTAAGAAAGCCTATAGCTGTGGTAATAGCAGTCATAAATACTGGCTGTAGGTTTACTCTTAAAGATTCATCAATTGCCTCTTTTTTATTCTTTCCCAATCTCATGTTTATTCTTTGTGTACTCATTATATGAACACAATGAGCAATGGTTAAGGCTGATAACATCAAAAAGGAATTAAAAGTAGCAGCATTTAAAATAAACTTCATCCAACCAGCTATACCCATCATGCCTATTACAGAAAGAACAACAATAAAAGCTGTAACGACTGACCCCAAAACCGACCTTAATGAAATTCCTGCCACTAAGAAAATAACTAATAACATTAATGGAGTTAAGGTTACCATATCACTAATTGAGACTTCGGTAAAAGCCATGGTAAGCGGAACACCTCCTGTTACATAAAAATCTACGTTAGGATATTTATCTTTTAATTCACTTTGTATAGGTCTAATAAAACTCATAATTTCTAAAACTGAATTTCCAGCTTCCACAGGATCATCTGGTTTTATAATTGTAACATTTATTCCAGTAAATTTTTTATCTGGGCTAACTAGTTGATTTAAAATTAAAGGCTCATCAAATGCGACTTTTTGAGCATTAATAGCAATTTCACTCGTTATTTCCCCTTCGGGAACCAAATCGCTAATAACAATGTCATCTCCTTTAGCTCTAGTCCATTGAAAATTAGTTATTGAGTCAACTCTACTAGAAGATGGTGTCTGCCATAACTTTTTTGTTAAATCTCTTAATATAAATAAATTTTCAGGATCAAAAATATTTTCATTTTTTGGAGCCATGACAATAAATAGATTGTCATTTTTTGTATATGTATTCTCTAATGTCTCAAGAGCTACTAAATTTGGATCATCATCTGAAAAAAAAATTCTATTATCAGGGTTTTGAGATAGACCCTTTAAACCTACTCCAAAAATTATTGTCAAAACTAATCCCAAAAAAAACATTAGGAGTGGTTTTTCTGTTATTATTTCTCTGTACTTTAATTGCCAATTATTATTTATTTTCATAATTTTACACCTTTAAATTATTCATCTTATATTAATTCAATAAAAGAAAGTCAATAAACACAGTACTCANTTATTAAATTTAGAGGAAGTAGGTTAAATAATTTAATAATATTATAGTTTATTTGTTAATAATAAAGTAGTAATAAATTAATATTACAGATTAAATAGACTATTAATATGACAATAAAAAAATATACACCTTCTTGGTGGGATAAAGCTTGTAATGAGCTCTCAAATAATGACGCCATTATGAAAAATTTAATCAATAAGTTTAATGATAATAAACTTAGTAGTATTAGAAATCCATTTTATTCATTGTGTAAATCTATAGTAGGTCAACAAGTTTCAGTAGCTGCTGCAAGCGCAATATGGAATCGTCTAGAAAATAAATACAATATTATTGATGGTATATGTTTTAAATCAAGTGATTTAAATCAACTTAAAAAAATCGGTCTTTCAGAGAGAAAGGCTATTTATTTGATTAATATGTCAAAAATGATGCGAGACTTTAATACTTATAGCTATTGGAGCAAACTACATGATCAAGATATATATTCAGCTTTAATAAAAATAAAAGGAATTGGACCATGGAGCATTAAAATGTTTATGATTTTTTGTTTAAATCGTCCGGACGTTTTTTCCGCAGATGATATAGGCCTGCTTAAAGCAATTGGAAAGAATTATTTTAATAATATTAGGCCAACCAAAAATGAAGCTGAAATTTTTTCATTAAAATGGAAACCCTGGCGTACTTTAGCTAGCTGGTATTTGTGGAGAAGTATAGACCCTGAGGTTGTATTATATTAAACTACAATATCAGGCCATTTTGTTGATAAATCTAGAACCCTTTCTAAGTGATTAGCAAACCTTATACAGCTGTGATCTCTATATATAGGAGCGACTATTTGTAAGCCAACAGGTAATCCATCTTTAGAAAATCCGCAATTGATTGTGCTTGCTGGATTTTTGGTTAAATTTAGAGGATAGGTAAAAGGCGTCCATGCAAAAATATCGCTTTCGTCCCATAATTTAGGTACATCACAACCTGCCTCAATAGCAGTAATTGGTAAAGTAGGACCAATAATAAAATCGAATTCTGCAAAGATTTTTTCTATATGAACACCATTTTCTGCACGAAAAGCTTCAGTCTCCATAATATCAAATGAAGAATATTTTTTTCCTTCTTTAACAAATTTCAAAAAATTTGGATCAATTTTCATTAGGTCTCCAGATGAAATTCTTCTAGCCAGATTAGCAGCACCAGTGTGCCAAATTGTTTTAAAAACCATCTCAGGGTTATTGGGCCAATCAATATCAATATATTTAACAAAGTTGTAATTTTTTGAAGAAAGTACGTTTAAGGCATTTCTATAAACTTCTTCGACCTGCTTATCAAGTTCTAAACCAGGTATAAATTTGTCCATACCCCAAAAATTAGTATACCCAATTTTTATTTCTTCTTCATTTTTGTATTTTTTAGGATAATAAGAAATCTTTTCCTCAGGCAAACTATACCAATCATTATTATCCGGTTTTGAAATAACATCCATTAAAATAGCTCCGTCCATAGCATTTCTAGCAATTGGACCTATGTTCGCAACAGTTCCGAATGGAGATATAGGATAGGCTGGTATTCTTCCAAAAGTTGGCTTATGGCCAAATAACCCACAAAAGCTACATGGAATTCTTACAGAACCACCACCATCAGTACCTATTGATAGGGGTCCCATTCCAGAAGCTACTGCAGCGCTTGAACCCCCAGAACTACCCCCTGCATTAGTTTTTAAATTCCATGGATTTAATGTCTCACCGTATCTTTTGCTAGCAGTAGTTCCCTTATGTCCAAATTCTGGAGTAGCTGTCTTACCTAATAAAACGGCACCGCTTTTTATTAGCTTTTCTACTACTGGAGCATTAACCTCAGATTTTGTAGGTAAGGAATTGTTATATGAACCTCTAAAAGTTGGATAATCTTTTGTAATTATTAAGTCTTTAATGCTTATAGGAATACCTTCCAATTTTCCTAGTAATTTTCCAGATTCCCATCTTTTTTTTGATTTTACAGCCTGGTCAATCACGTCTTGTTCATTAAAGTAAACAAAGGCATTAATTTTTTCATTTAGCTTTTTAATTTGAATAATAATTGAATTAGCCACATCAACACAATCAAATATTTTCTTTTTATACCCTTTTAATAATTCTCTCGCCGAGTATTTCCATAAATCTTGCTTCATATTTTTTTCAAATTTTTGTATCTTTAATTATTATTTTTTTAGAGCAATGAATTATAACATAAAGTTTTATATGATACCAATGTCTCCCTGGTCTTATTTAAGTATGGAGAGAATCATTAATTTGAATAGAAAATATAAAGTTAGAATCGAGCTAATACCAGTTGACCTTTTTTATATTTTTAAACTGAATAATATAAAAAAAGTATTTGAAAGACCCTCATCTGTTCAGAAAAATAGATTGATTGAATTGACAAGATGGAGTAGATATTTGAATATTCCTCTCAATACAAAGCCAAAGTATTTTCCCGTTGACCCTATTAAATCATGTAAGCTGATAATTGCAGCTAAGCTAATTTATAACTTTCATGAAAGTTGGAATATTACAGAGAAAATATGTAAAGCCTTGTGGGTTGATGAGAAGGACATTAGCAATGAAGAAGTATTATTTTCAATTGCTACTAGTTACGGAAAAATAGAGCAGTTAAAGGATCTATTTTATACAAAAAAGACAACAGAAATATTAAAAGAAAATACAACAGAAGCATTAAATAAAAACGTGTTTGGAGTTCCATCTTTTGTATTTAAAAATGAACTTTTTTGGGGACAGGACAGAATTTTTTTCCTTGAAGAACAAGTTAAGAAATACATGCATGTTTAGATTTTTTATCATATTTTTTATTTACTTAAAAAGCTTAAATGCAACAAGTATTAGTATTGCGATACCTGGATTAGCGAAAGTTGGCAATGCCTGTTTTTTAAATATGCTATTAAAAAATATTAGCAAAAGTAGTCTAAATAGTTTTGATATAAAAATTTATTTAACAAATGAAAAGGATTTTCTATTAGGTGATGGAGAAATAAGCCTATTTAAGTTAAATAAGAATCAAACTTATAATACCTCAGTTCCTATAAACCTGAAAGAAAATGATAAATGTAGTAATATAAAGAATGTTAAAGTTTTTTTAAAGAAATGTTATTTTGATAAAAATACAAAAGTTGAAAATTGCAATTCCTTGCTTAAGGTTGATAATAATAAGTTGAACAATAAAAATTTAAATGTTGCTATACTAAAAAATAAGAATTTTTATAATTCTGAAAAAAATAATATTTTTTTTATATCTGAATTAGATATTTATTTAAAAGCCTTGGATAATAATTTAGTAGAAAAATATAAAATCAGAACAGAAAAATCAGGCATGATGATCGTAAAAGGAAAAAATAATATATTCAAAGAGGGTGATTTAATATTAGAATTAGAAATGGTATCAATAAATAATATTAATGATGTAAAAAAAATCCTTAAAAGAGTTAAAAATGAAAATAAAGACTCTGTTATAGTAAACTTTATCAGAGACAATAAAAAGAAATTGATTGCAGCATATCTGAAATAGTTTAAATGTTATAATATGAATATTTCTTCCAATAAAAAAAATAAAAAATTTTTGGACCTTGTAAATACTCCAAAAGATTTAAAAAAAATAAAAGAAAAAGATCTCACTTATTTATGTGAAGAAGTAAGAAATTTTATGATAGACAAGGTTTCTAAAACAGGAGGACATCTTGGTGCAGGGCTAGGTGTTGTTGAGCTTACTGTAGCACTACATTATATATTTAACACTCCAAAGGACAAAATAGTTTGGGATGTAGGTCATCAAACGTATCCTCATAAAATATTAACAGGTAGAAAAAATAAGATGCATACCTTAAGACAAGGTAAAGGACTTTCAGGATTTACAAAAAGAAGTGAAAGTATTTTTGATGCCTTTGGTGCTGCACATGCTGCCACATCAATATCTGCAGCATTGGGTATTTTAATTGGAGCTAGATTAAAAAAGCATGATAAAAAAGTGGTTGCTGTAATAGGAGATGGGTCAATGACTGCAGGCATGGCCTATGAAGCCTTAAACAATGCAGGCGCTATGCAATACCCATTAATAGTTATTCTTAACGATAATGATATGTCAATTGCTCCACCAGTTGGAGCTATGAGCGCTTATCTTTCTAGGTTAATATCATCAGGCCAATACAGAGGATTCAGAAAAATTGCTGGGCAGTTAGCTGAAAAGTTTCCAAAAAAAATAGCTTTGACAGCAAAAAAAGCTGAAGAGTATGCTAGAGGAATAATTACTGGGGGAACACTCTTTGAAGAATTAGGTTTCTATTATATCGGACCTCTAGACGGACATAATTTAAATCATTTAATACCAGTATTAAAAAATGCAAGAGACCACTCCAAAAAAGGACCTGTATTGATACACGTAGTTACCAAAAAGGGAAAGGGCTATGTTCCTGCAGAAAAGTCTGATGATAAATTCCATGGAGTTGGGAAGTTTAATATTAGTACAGGACAACAAAAAAAGACTGCCTCTAATAAAAGCTATACATCAGTATTCTCAGAAACATTAATAGAATTGGCTAAAAAAGATAAAAAAATATGTGCTATTACAGCTGCAATGCCATCAGGAACAGGTTTGGATAACTTTATGAAGAAATATCCTACAAGGACTTTTGATGTGGGAATAGCAGAACAACATGCGGTTACTTTTGCCGCTGGTCTTGCATGTGAAGGAATGAAACCGTTTGCAGCAATATACTCAACCTTCCTACAAAGAGCCTATGATCAAATAGTTCATGATGTAGCCATTCAAAATCTACCGGTAAGATTTGCTATAGATAGAGCAGGCTTAGTAGGTGNAGATGGAGCCACACACGCTGGTTCATTCGATATTGCTTATTTGTCTAATCTTCCAAACTTTATTACTATGGCAGCATCTGACGAATTAGAACTTGCCAGGATGATATGCACGAGTGCGAAAATAAATCATGCTCCTTCTGCATTTCGATATCCTCGTGGTGCTGGCGTAGGAATAGATATTAATTTTCCTATTAAAGAACTAAAAATAGGAAAAGCTAAAATTATATCAGAAGGGAATCATGTAGTTCTTTTATCCTATGGTGCTAGATTAAATGAAATTAAAAAAGCAAAAGAAATTTTAGATAGAAAAAAAATTTCTTGTACNATTGTTGATGCNAGATTNTGTAANCCTTTA
Source organism: Rickettsiales bacterium (assembly GCA_002720125.1). Taxonomy (GTDB): domain Bacteria; phylum Pseudomonadota; class Alphaproteobacteria; order TMED109; family TMED109. The sequence continues at coordinate 11,341 of PBGQ01000021.1, forward strand.
GATAAAAAATTGATTTTAGAACTTTGTAGGANTCATAAGTCTTTGCTTACAATTGAAGAAGGTTCTATTGGCGGTTTTGGAAGTCACGTATTGGATTTTTTAACAAAGAATAAAAATAAAATTTATCAAAAAATTAACTTAGAAACTATTCAATTACCTGATTTTTTTATAGACCAAGATACACCAGAAAATATGTATAGTTTAGCTAATCTAAATTCAAATAATATTGCAAACAAAGTAATAAAAGTATTTTCTGGTTAATTATGAAAATTCTTTTAATGGTTTAAACCTAATATTTTCTTGTATTCCATCCAAAGAATGGACTTCGATATTTTTATACCTTATCTGTAAATATTTTATTATTTCCTCTATCAAAATTTCTGGTGATGAAGCTCCTGCTGTTATACCTATTCTTTTTTTTCCTATAAGCCAATCATCATTTATTTCTTCTTTGCTGGAGACTCTGTAGACTGGTACATTTTTTTTATCTACTATTTCTGCCAATCTTTTTGTATTTGAGGAGTTTTCACCACCAACTACAAAAACAATATCAGATATTTCTGCTAAATCACTAACAGCAGCTTGTCTATTTTGCGTAGCATAACAAATATCATCAAGGTCGGGACCTTGTATATCTGGAAATCTTTTCTTTAGAACATTAATAATATTTTTGGTATCATTCATAGATAAGGTGGTCTGAGTTACGTAAGCAATTTTTTGGTTTTTGGGAAAATTAATATTTTTTGCTTGCTCTTCATTCTCTATTATTATTAGTTTTTCATCTATTTGGCCTTCAATTCCTATTACCTCCGGATGTCCTTTGTGCCCAATCAATATTATTTTATAATTTTTTTTATTAAAGTTTTGGGTTTGTTTATGAACTTTGCTTACTAAAGGACATGTTGCATCTAATGTTAGATGCTGAAGTTTTTTTGCCTTACTTTTAATACGATTTGCTACACCATGAGCGCTAAAGATTACCCTAGATTTTTCAGGAATTTCTTCCAATTCTTTAACAAAAATTGCACCTTTCTTCGTCAAGTCTTCAACCACCCTTTTGTTGTGTACAATTTCATGCCTTACATATATTGGTGAACCATGCCTTTCTAAAGCAATTTCCACAATCTCAATAGCCCTTTTTACTCCTGCACAAAAACCTCTAGGCGATGCAAGTATTACTTTTATGTTTTCATCTGTTTTCATCTAATTCCTCTGGGGTCAGAAAAGCATCTAAAGTACCTTCTTGCTTGCTAAGTTGACTCCAACTTTCTATTTTTAAATTAAGAATAGCTACACCTCCGGTAGGGTAAGCCAATTGACTTAATATATTTTTTAGATCTGGTCTGGCATCGCCGACTAAAAACTTTAATGTTTCTGACATACTAGGTTCATGGCCTATAATTGCAACATTTTCTAAATTACTTTCTAAATTCTTTATTAAATCAATGATTTCTTTACTACTGCAAAGATAAAGACCTTTCTTTAATTCAATTGGTATATTTTTATTGCCAAAAACAATATTACTGGTCTCTACTGCTCTTTTTGCAGTTGATGAAAAAATCTTATCTATTTTAATATCATTTTTTTTAATCCATTTAAAGATATTTTCAGATTGTAATATTCCCTGCTTATTTATACCTTTCTCATGGTCATCAATATTCTCTTCAAAATGGTTTGNGGAAGCATGCCTGATTAAAAAAACTATTTTCAATTCAAGACTCCATTTTTTCTAAAGCATTTTCTATATCAAAAATTAAATCATCAACATCTTCTATACCAACAGATANCCTAATNAGATTATCTTTTATTCCAAGTTTTTCTCTTTCTTTTTTTTCTACAGAAGCGTGAGTCATTATTGCTGGATGTTCAATTAAACTCTCTACTCCTCCTAATGACTCAGCTAATGCAAAGACCTCAAAATTTTCTAAAAATTTTTTTGTTTTTTTTAAATCTGCTTTTAAGAAAAAAGATATTATACCTCCAAAACCATTCATTTGCGATTTTGCTAGATGGTGTTGTTTAAAATCTTCTAAACCTGGATAAATTACTTCAAGAATTTTACTATTTCTTTTTAAATACTTAGCAATTTCCATAGCATTGTGGTTATGTCTTTCCATTCTAATAGGCAAAGTTTTTAAACCTCTCAGAGCTAGAAAAGCGTCAAAAGGACCTTGAATTGCTCCTATTGAATTTTGCAAATATTCTATTCTTTCTGCTAACCCCTGATTGTTTGTAGCAATAACTCCTCCTATCATATCTGAGTGACCATTTAGGTATTTGGTCGCAGAGTGCATTACTAAATCTATGCCAAATTCAAGGGGCCTTTGAATTACTGGACTAGCAAAAGTATTATCTACAACTTTAATAAACTTTCCTTTGATTTTCCCCAATTTAGAAAGATCAACTAGATTTAACATTGGGTTGGTCGGTGTTTCTACCCAGATTATTTTAGTAGACGAGGAAATATGGCTTTCAAGTTTATCAAATTGGTCCGTGTTTAAGAATTTAAATGAAATACCACTATTTTTTTTCTTTACCCTCTCAAACAACCGTCTTGTTCCTCCATATAAATCATCTATAGCAATAACCTCATCTCCAACCTTTAAAAGAGATATTATTGTGTCTGCTGCTGCCATTCCTGAAGCAAAAGCAAATCCGTATTTTCCTCCTTCCAAATCTGCAATACATTTTTCATATGCAGTTCTTGTAGGGTTTTTTGTTCTTGAGTATTCAAATCCCTTATGAATGCCTGGACTTTTCTGAACATAGGTTGATGAAGCATAAATTGGAACCATTATAGCTCCAGTTGATTTATCTGGTTCTTGACCTGAATGTATAGCTTTAGTAGATAAACCTTTCTTTTTAATATTTTTTAACATTTCTCTCTTTTCTTTAAGTACCACAATAAATCAATTTTACTAACTACACCTACACATAAATTTCCCTTATATACTAAAATATATTCATATTTCCTTATTAGTTTAGTTAATTTATTAATACTTTCATTATACTGTATTTTTTTTAATCTTATAATATAGCTCCCTATATTTTCTTGAAATGATTTTTGACTAACAACATCTAATAAGCGGGTATCATTAATAATCCCAATTACTTCCTTTTTATTATTGTTTACTAAAATATAGTTAGTATTATTCTCATGCATTAATTTGAAGGCAAGATTACAATTGCTATCTTTGCTGATAACTGGAAGCAAATTTGATTCATTTCTGTAAGAAACCAAATCACATAAATTATGTTCTTTCCTTCTAAAGTCTAAGCCTTCTTTTATTCTCCAACTCTCATTATAAATCTTTCTTAAATATTTATCTCCTGCATCGCAGACTAAAGTAACTACGTTTTTTCTTTTGGTCTGTTTTCTGCAGTACTTTATTGCTGCTGCTATCAAAGTTCCTGAAGATGATCCTGCAAGTATACCTTCTTTTTTAAGTAATTCAGAGCAAGTTTTAATTGCCTGTTCATCATTGATAGTATAAGCATCATCAATAATTTTTTCGTCTAATAATTGCGGACAAAAATCTTCTCCTATTCCTTCAACTATCCAGGATCCTACGTCCTTACTTAATTTACCTGTTTTAACAAGATTCTTTAATATTGAACCTTTAGGATCAGCTAAGATAAGTTCACAATCCTTTTTTTTGCTTTTTAAATACTTACCTACACCAGTTATCGTTCCTCCTGTTCCAACTCCAGCGACAAATGCATCTACTTCGCCATTTAATTGTTTGTATATTTCTGGACCAAGTTCTTGAAAATGAGAGTTAAGATTTGCCAAATTAGAAAATTGATTGACATAAAAAGCATTTTTTTCTTCTGCAATTTTTTTAGCAATTTCAAGATAGTACTCTGGATGTCCATTGACTACATCTGATCTAGCTATAATAACTTGCGCTCCAAGAGCTTTTAGATGAAAAATTTTTTCTACTGTCATTTTGTTGGGTACTACAATAATTACTTTGTACCCTTTTTTTACAGCCATTATTGACAATGCTATTCCTGTATTCCCAGCAGTTGCTTCGACTATAGTACCTCCTTTTCTTAATAATCCTTGTTTTTCTGCACTCCTAATCATGTTCCTAGCTGGTCTATCTTTAACTGAACCTCCTAGATTAGTTGACTCTAATTTTAAATAAAGGTTGCAATGTCCAGTATCTATATTGTTAACTAATAACATAGGTGTGTTCCCTATTAAATTAGTAGCATCTTTAAAAACTTTATCCATATTATTTCCTAACTATTTATTTTCTTACTGAAGGCGACTCAATACTTAATCCATTACCTCGCCAAGACAAATATAGTTGGAGAGCATTATACTCTTTTGAAAATATTTTGTAAGGCTCAGCTCTAGCCTGCTCATTACAAAATTGGATTCTTCTATGAACTGAGGCAACTTTAGACCACCTTAATAAATAAGAAGGAAAACCGTTGACATGTCCCTGACTTACTTTTTCAGCCCTCAAATTTAAACCTACTCTATCATCATGACATTGATTACACGAAAGGCCCATTTGACCTATTTTCTTAAAATACAATTTTTTACCAAGTTCGTACCAGTCTTTATTATCTGAATTTATTTCTATGTTCTGTTTCATCCCTCTTGACTGTACAGTAATTAAGGTTGAAAGTCCCAGTAAATTTTTAGACTCTATATCAAATTCTTCAGAAAGCATATTCTTTGTCCTACAAAGATTTATTCTTTGTTCTAAATTAATAAGTTTCTCATTTAAAACTTTTGGATATTTTAAAGAAATACCCCTCATATTTTCAGGGTCACCATGACAGCTTTGACATGAAAAGCTTTCATTCTGAATTAAAACATTTTTCTTCCACAAATTTTTTCCTATTTCAACCCATAAGAAGCCTGGATTCATAAAATCATCGTCTTGAATTTCTCTTGTGGAAGGTTCAGCAAAATAATATCCAGATTTCTTAATTGTATCAGCTATTGCTGATGCTGAAATAACACATAATGTCAGCATACTTAAAATAGTTCTCAATAAATTAGTTTTTTTTTTATATACTATAGTCAATTGGTAAAATTTCATTCCCATCTTCATCTAAAACCTTTATATATCCTCTTCTAAAGGACGACTTTGCATAATCATCAATCCACTCTATTTCTATTAATCCCGACTCTTTTGCTTGGAAATGAAATGCTAGATAGGGATTTGCAGATACTCCAGAAAACCAATTAGCCTTAAAAACTAACTTTCCATTATATCTTGCCAATACTTTTTGAATAATAAGTCTTGGATATATTACACCCGTATCAGCATCTCTTCTAACACCTGGCTCCATTTCATGTTCAGCTAATGTTTTTACCTTTACTATTTCACCCTTATTTACTACTTCTTTAAATTTTAGTCTTCTAAGCTTTTCCATTTTAAGAACAAGCTCCTAGCATTACATCTACATACTTTTCTATTAGTGAAACTCTACCATCTACCATCTCAGCGACCACAATAAGTGAAGAGCTTTTTCTTAATCTGCATCTAAAAGATACTTCGGCCTTTCCTGTAAAAGGGAAAAATTCATATACTGCTATTTCTGGAAAAGGATTTTCCATGCCAAGAATATGTACTTTAAGTGGATAATCTTTTTCTGTCATAGCCGAGTTAATACTAAATTTTATAGGTACTACATTTCCATCTTCTACCGTATCAGGAATTGATAACTCTATTAAACCTTCAGAGAGTTTTCTTTTTCTAATTATATTTTTTAGTATTCTTTCGGCCTCTTCTCTATTTGGTTCAATTCTAAAAGTTTGTCTATATGATTGAAATCTATCCCTGTAGGGATTGCCATTGGAAAAAATTGTCTTAGAAAATGGAAATAGGAGAAATGCTAATCCTAATTTCAAAAATTTTCTTTTTTTAATAAAAAAAATACTCATATCATTTTAAAGAATAAAGATATTCTACAATATCTTCAACCTCTTTTGCCGTAAGAATTGTTTTTCCAATCATCTCTAAAGGAGTCCTCGGATTATCTATTTTAACAAAATATGAAGGCATTATACTGTCTGGATTTAATATTTTTGCATTTATTATTCTTAGTCTTATTTCCTCTCTGCTATATTTGCTTCCTATCCCTACTAAAGATGGTCCAAAATTACCCTGAAATTGTTCCTCGGGAATTGGCACTTGATGACAAGAAAGGCAGTTTACTCTTCTTCCTGATACAATTAGTTTTCCTTCCTCTACATTACCTTTTTTGAGATTATCGACCACGGTAGCTTTTAATTTCTCAATTTCTATTTTATAAGGATTAATAATTTCCTGTGTAAATAAATTTTGGTTATAGAAAAAAAGAGATATTAAAGTGAAAAAATATTTCATAATGATATTATAGAATTAAAATGTTATATACTCTTAAATATAATAATTATTGAAAATTTAAAGTAAAATATGAAACCACTTGCAGGAATAAGAGTTATTGATTTTTCAACATTGCTACCAGGTCCTTTAGCTACTCTAATGTTGTCTGACGCTGGAGCGGAGGTTATTAAGGTAGAAAAAATAGGTGGAGAAGACATGCGAAAGTCAATTCCAAAGGTAAATGGAGAAAGTTTTTTATTTGCTGTTCTCAACAGAGGAAAAAAATCTATTGAAATTGACTTAAAGAACAAAGATGGTTATCGGCGCATTAAAAAACTTATTAAAAGTTGTGATGTTATAGTTGAGCAATTTAGACCTGGAGTCATGAAAAGGCTTGGGTTGAATTGGTCTGCTGTAAAAAAAATTAATAAAAAAGTTGTTTACTGTTCTATATCTGGTTATGGACAAAGTGGTAAAAAACGTCTTAAGGCAGGCCATGACCTTAATTATATGGCAGAGAGTGGTTTGTTATGTTTATCTACAAGCAAAGATGGAACTCCTACGATACCATCAACTCAAGTAGCTGATATTGCTGGTGGTACTTATCCTGCTTTTATGAATATCTTATTAGGAATTATAAAAGCAAGTAAATCTGGGAAAGGTAGTTATATAGATATATCCATGTTTGAAAACTTAATACCTTTAGCTTGGCTAGGATTAGGGAGATATCTTTACTCAGGTAATTCTCCCGAAAAAAATACCTTGCATTTAAATGGAGGTACTGCAAGATACAATATATATAGAACTAAAGATAAAAAATACTTAGCTTTAGGAGCTTTAGAAGATAAGTTTTGGCAAAACTTTTGTGAAATTATAGGAGCTCCCGCAAAAGTAAAAAATGAAGAATTTAATAGCAACATATTAATTAATAAAATACAAAATATTATTAAAAAAAAGAATAGTATATATTGGAAAAAAAAATTAGAGAAACAATATAATATTTGCTGCACTCCTATCGGAAATATTTCAGAATTCTTTAATGATGCACATATAAGAAAAAAAAAAATATTTGAAAATATTATAGAAATTGGAAAAAAAAACTACCCACTGATTCCAACGGCAGTAAGCAAGGACTTATCTGGAATTAAAAAGAAATCGAAAGCTCCCAAACTAGGGCAACACAATTACCTAATAAAATGAAATGAACATATATTTAATTGCAGAAAAAAATATTGAACTGAATTATTTTAAAAGAAATTTTAAAAAAAAAATGAAATCAACTGAATTTAATCTCGACTCTAGCTTAGCTGCTAAATTAAATGTGATTGCTAACAAAAAAGAATGTTTTGTTATTTTAATTACTAATACAATTCTTTCTAGAAAAGACAAAAACTATAAAATAATAAAAAATCATATTGAAAAAAATAAAGAAATAAATTTTATTGAAGTGGGTCTTAATAAATCTCTTGTAGAGACTAATAAAACCATTTCCAACACATTGATGCACGGATTTAAAAAGAACAGCTGGCCTTTATTAGAAAAGCTAATAAATTACTGGGGCAATAAACCATGAAAAATATTATAAAATATAATAAATTTTTGGATAAAATCGTAACTTACGTTCCTGGAAAGTCAGAGACTACGAAGAAAAAAAAAGGAAAAATTATTAAATTATCTTCAAATGAATCCCCTTTAGAATACTCTAAAAAAACTTCTAATCTTATTAAAAATATTAATCTTAATTTTGCTAAATATCCAGATCCTAAAGCAACTGAGTTGAGAGAAAATATTGCAAAAAGTTATAAGATAAAACCAGAAAATATTATATTTGGAAATGGTTCCGATGAATTATTTTTTTTAATCAGTTATGCTTACTTAAGACAAGGGTTGGAGGGTTTATACAGTAAGTTTGGTTTTTTAATTTATCCAATTGCTATAAAAGCAACAGGAGCAAAAGGCGTTTACGCAAAAGAAAAAAATTTTAGAGCTGATGTTGACAATTTAGTAGAGAAAAGCAACCATAAAACTAAAGTTTGTTTCATCGCAAATCCTAATAATCCTACTGGTACATATTTGAGCATCAGTGAAATAAAAAGACTAAGAAATAGAATTAATAAAAATTGNTTATTAGTTATAGACTCAGCTTACTCTGAATATGTAATTAAGAAAGATTATTCAGACAGTATATCTTTTGCAAAAAAGAGAAAAGATATTGTTGTTACCCACACATTTTCTAAAATATTTGGTATGCCTTCTCTAAGGCTAGGATGGGCTTATTGTCCTGACAACGTTGCAGTTATTTTAAATAAGATTAGACCAGCTTTTAATGTAAATTCTTATGCACAAAAAGTAGCAAATATTTTAGTTAAAGATAAATATTTTATAAATAAATCAGTAGAACATAACCTATTCTGGAGAANTTGGCTTGAAAAAAGCTTCATAGAGATGGGTTTTAATATAAAAAAAGGGGAAGCTAATTTTATATTTATTATTTTTAATAATCCTCAACAAGCCTCTAATTACTGCAATTTTCTTGAAAACAANGGTATATTGATTAGGAAGTTAGATAGTTATAAGCTTAATTATTGTGTTAGAATAACTGTAGGTTTAGAGAATGAAAATAAAAAAGTAGTTTTTTATTCTAAAAAATTTATAAAGGAGNAAAGNAATGCAATTATATGACTATCCTAGAGCACCAAATCCNATGCGNGTTAANCTTTTTATTAATGAGAANAANATNAAAATTGAAAGANTACATNTTGATTTATCCAAACACGAAAATTTGAAACCCAAGTTTTTAAAAATTAATCCTTGGGGAACAGTACCATTTCTATTAATAAAAAAACAAACAATAAGTGAAACAATGGCAATTTGCAAATACCTTGATTACAAATATCCACATCCAAATCTCTTTGGAAAAACACCCTTAGAAATTGCTAAGATAGAAATGTATAGAAGAAAAGTAGAATTTGATGGATTGCAAGCCGTGGGCGAGGCATTTAGAAATTCAGTTGGTGCTTTTAAAGATAGAGTGTTCGCAGGACCTGCTAAGATTTCTGCTATTCCAGAATTAGTAAATAGGGGAAAAAAAAGGACTGTTATTTTTTTTGATTTTTTAAATGAAAAACTTAAAAAAGATCCCTTTGTAGCTGGAAATAAATTCTCAATAGCTGATATTGATGCGTTTACAGTATTAACCTTTGCAAAGTGGATAAAAATAGATGGGACAAAAAAAAGAAAACATATATTGTCATGGTCNAAAAAATTAGANANAAGAAAATCTTTTAAAGATTATTTTAATCTAATAAAATGATTTAAGTGTATAAAGAGATGAGGGACAATGAGTTTTAATGACATTTTAGATAAAAATAGCACGAGTAAAATTTTAGGCGAGACCTTAAATGGGTGCGATGACGGTGAACTTTTTTTAGAAGATAATATAACTGAAAATTTCAGTTATGATGATAATGCCTTGAAGGATGTCTCATATAATCACTCTAAAGGTTATGGGATAAGAGCANTTAAAGAAGATATTTCGGGATATGCTCATTCCAATGACATTTCCATAGATTCTATCAAAGAATCTTCTAAAACTTTACTAGCTGTAAAAAAAGGATATGGTGGAACTCAAATTGTTGAGCCGAAAAAAACTAACTCAAAACTTTATTCAGATGACGATCCAATAGACGGCATTAGCTTTAAGAAAAAAATAAAGTTTCTAGAAGAGGTAAATAGTTACGGAAGAAGTCTTGATAATAATGTTAGACAACTTAGTGTTGGACTATCTGGTATTTTACAAAAGGTTAACATACTTAGACCCTCTGGAGAAGTTTTCTCAGACCATAGGCCTTTGGTAAGACTTAATATAGCAATCACCGTTGAAAAAAAACGGTAAAAAAGAGACTGGTTCTGTTGGTATGGGCGGGAGATTCGCTTATCAAAAAATACTGAAAGAGCAAATTTGGCAAGAACAAGTCCAGGAGGCTCTTAGACAGGCTAATATTATGATAAATGCCAAGGACGCGCCAGCAGGAGAACAAACAGTAGTATTGGGGCCCGGGTGGCCAGGTATATTGCTTCATGAAGCTATAGGGCATGGACTAGAAGGCGATTTTAATAGAAAAAAAATAAGTGTGTTTACGGAGCTTATGGGTAAGTCAGTAGCTAGTGATGAGGTTACAGTTTTTGACGACGGCACTATACCAGATAGAAGAGGATCTTTTAATTTTGATGATGAAGGCACGCCTTCACAAAAAACTACTTTAATAGAAAATGGTAAACTAGTAGGTTTGATGCAAGACCGTCAAAATGCAAGATTAATGAAAGTTGCAGCAACAGGAAATGGAAGAAGAGAGTCTTTTGCACATCAGCCTATGCCAAGAATGAGTAATACNCTTATGGCAAATGGNAAACANAACCCTNATGANATTCTNAAATCNACNAANAAAGGAATATATGCAAAAACATTTGGTGGNGGACANGTTGATATAACAAACGGTAANTTTGTATTTTCAGCNAGTGAAGCATACATGATTGAAGACGGTAAAATAACCTACCCAATTAAGGGAGCTACATTAATTGGTTCAGGATTTGAGGTTCTCAAAAATGTTGAATTTGTTGGTAATGACTTAAAAATGGACCCCGGTATAGGTACCTGTGGAAAAAATGGACAAGGTGTTCCAGTAGGTGTTGGACAGCCGACACTGAAGATTAAGGGATTAACAGTTGGCGGAACTTCTAACTAATAAACTAAATTTAACTTATAACTAATAAGACAAATCTTTTATTAGCATATTGATATCTTTTTTCCATTTACCATTGAAGTTATCTAACATTACTTCAGCAGGTGTTTTACCGGTGGAAACTATTTCTTCGAGCACTTCTAGGTATCCCGTCTCATCCTGTCCAGCATTATCTAATATTCTTCTTATTCTAAGTCCTTCTTTAGAAATAGCTAATAATTCCTTACTCAGGTCTAGTAAGCTGTACCCTTTAATAGAAGTTTTTAATCCTAAAACAGAAACATCTTTAGAAAGTTTAATTACATCATCATAACTCCAGTCTTTACAAATTTTTTCTACCTCCTCTAAGCAATTTTCTTCATATAAAATACCTACCCAAAAAGCTGGTAAAGCACATGTTCTTGACCAACTTCCCGCATCCGCTCCTCTTACTTCAATAAATTTTTTAAGTCTTACCTCAGTAAAGATAGTAGATATATGGTTTTCCCAATCATTTATAGTTGGGAGTTCTCCTGGAAGGATTTTAAGTTCTCCTTTCATAAAGTCTCTGAATGATTGTCCTGCACAATTTAAGTAATCATTATTTCTTATTATAAAATACATCGGAACGGATAAAGCATATTCTATGTATTTTTTAAAGCTAAAATTTTCTTCTAGNGCAACTTTCAATACTCCACATCTATCAGAATCTGTGTCATCCCAAATATACCTTCTTTTACTTAAGAAACCGTTTGGCACTCCAGCTGACAATGATGAGTTTGCAAAAAGTGCCGTTACAATTGGCTGAATTTTTACACCCACTTTTGTTTTTTTAATCATGTCATCTTCTGAGGAAAAATCTAAGTTAGCTTGAACAGTGCAAGTACTTAACATCATATCTAACCCACGTGTTCCTTTTTTTGGCATGTAATCTCTCATTATCTTATATCTCTCTTTAGGCATCCATGGTATCTCTGAAGTTTTTTCAAAAGGCCTACTTCCTAAACCTAATAAAGTTATATTTAATTCATCTCCTATTTTTTTTAGTAATTNTAANTGTTCATTNGNTTCTTTGCANGTGCTGTGNATNTCATATACAGGAGCTCCTGATAATTCAATTTGTCCTCCTGGCTCCAAAGTTATTGACTGATAATTTTTTTTCAAAGCAATTACTTTTTCTTTTTCATATACTTTCTTCCAACCAAAATCNGATATTCTATTTAAAATTTTTCCTATACCATTTTTTTCTTCATAACTTACAGGATGAAATTTATTTTCATGTTTTAGAAATTTTAATGCAAATTTTTCATGCTCTGTACCAACCTTCCATTCTTTTTTTGGCTTGCATCCCTCACTAAACCATTCAGAAATTTTTAACTCTGAGTCAATAATAATTTTACTTTTATTTTCCATTTTAAATATTCAAGAATAAGTTGTAAGCAGAAATAGCCAAGACAGATGCTGTATCAGCTCTCAATATTCTATTATTCAGCTTGACTGGAATTATTTTTTTCTTACTTTTTAACATAATTAATTCTTTTTCTGAGAACCCCCCTTCTGGTCCTATTAAAAAAGAAATATTTTTTTCTTTTTGTTGAATTAAGCTTTCATGCAAATATGGATCTTCTCTATTTTCATTACAAAATAAAAGAGTATTATCCTCATCAGTTATTTTAGTAATCATCTCATTAAAGGTTATTTTATTTTCTAGAGTGGGTAATTCTAATCTTTCAGATACTTCACTTGCTTCTTTAGTGTAAGCTATAATTTTATCTCTATTAATATCTTTAACATTAGTTCTTTCTGTTATAACAGGTATTAATCTACTAACTCCTAATTCGGTCACTTTTTCTATCATCCACTTTAAATTATTNCTTTTTATAATAGCAAAATANAAAGATGGCCCACAATAGAATTCTTGTTTTCTTATTTGTTTTGTACATTTTATAGAAGATTCTCTGGTAGAATGTATAATCGCCTCCCATTCTCCATCAATACCATTGAATACTTTTATGCATTCTCCTTCTTTCATTCTCATTACATTACATAAATGATGTTTGTCTTTATTTGATATCGCAAAAATTGAATCCCTTTTCAATCCTTTATTTACGTATAATCTTGGAATATTTTTATATTTCATGAGATAATTTAATTAATGTTAAAAAAGTTCATAACTACTTCAAGATATAATAAACCCCATGGTATACTGCTTTTATATTATCCCTGTATTTGGGGTATGTTATTAACAAATACAAATATATCAGATGTAGTTTTTCTTTGTATAATATTTTTTGTTGGAGCTTGTGGAATGCGTGCTGCAGGATGTATATGGAATGACTATAATGATAGAAAGTTTGATAAAAAGGTTAGAAGAACAAGAAATAGAGATATTGCTTCAGGAAAAGTGAAGAAAAAACAAATAATTTTTTTTATAATTATAAATCTATTGTTAGGAAGTATTCCATTATTTTTTTTTCCAAAGCACTCTGTTCTTTTATCTTTATGTGTTATTCCGTTAATACTTGCTTATCCTTTTATGAAAAGGGTTACCTGGTGGCCTCAGTTGTGGCTAGGCATAAGTTACAATTGGGGTATAATAATAGGCTTTTCAATTATTAATGCTGATGTTTTCAGAATTGAAATGCTCCTTTTCTATTTGGGATGTGTATTCTGGACTCTTTCATATGATACAGTTTATGGCTTCCAAGACATAATTGATGATAAAAAGATAGGTGTAAAGTCCACTTCAATTAAATTTCAGAATAGTCCAAAGAGATTTATTACGTTATGTTATCTTTTAACATGTATTCTATGGCTGTATTCTTTAATAATAATAGGAACCAGAATTCCCTTTGTTTTTTTAATAATAATTTTATTCTTCATTATTATTTTTAAATTATTATTAATAAATTTAAGAAATATACGAGAATGTCATAATTTTTTCATTAGTAATAGTTTTTTTGGCTTTTTAATAACTATAATTCTTATTTATTCATAAATTGACAATTTCCTTAATAATTCCGACTCTAAATGTAGAAAAAAAAATACAAATAATTTTTAATAATTCTAAGTTATATAAATTTAAAGAGGTAATCATAGTTGATGGTGGTTCTAAAGATAATACTATAAGCAATTTAAAAAAATTTGGGTTTAAAGTTTTTCAAAGCATTCCTTCCAGAGGAGAACAATTAAATTTAGGTGCTGCAGAATGTAATGCAACTTGGTTATTATTTATACATGCAGATACATTTTTAAATAAAAAAAACATTAAAGACATTAAAAGTTTTATTAAAAAAAAAGAAAATCAAAAAAAAGTCGCTTACTTTCATCTAAAATTTAACTCGAAAAAAATATCCTCAAAATTAATTTCTTCTTGGGCTAATATTAGAACTAGAATTTTCAGGTTGCCTTATGGAGATCAGGGATTATTAATTAAACGAGAATATTATTTTGAATTGGGAGGTTATGAAAAAATTAAACTAATGGAAGATATCAATTTTATTAGAAGAATACCCTACGAAAACCGACATTTTTTAAATACTAGTGTTAGAACTTCTTTTGCTAAATATATTAAAAATGGAGTTTTTAAACAGTGTATGATACATTTTTTATGTCAATTGTTGTTTTATTTAAAATTCAATCATACTGTAATTTTAAGATTTTATAAAAAGTATGGCAATTAAGGTTTTCATAATGACTAGACTTCCTCATGTAGGTCTAAATAAAAAAAGACTTTCTAAAGATATTGGAAATGTGAAAGTTAAAAATCTGTTATTAAAGAATTTAGAAAACTGCAAAAAAATATTTTTAAAAAAAAAAAAATTGGACCTTATATTACTATTTAGATAAAAAAGAAATATTCAGGAGTTTTTCATTTTCTTACTATAAGAATATCATTACCCAGCATGGCCAAAATTTAGGTGAGAAGATGTGGAATCTAAAAAATAAATTTAATGATGAAGTAATCTTATTTGGAAGTGATATACCTAATATTAATTTTCCAGCTATTAAGTTAGCCTCAAACATTCTAAAAGACAATGAAATAGTTATTGGGCCAAGTTTTGACGGAGGTTTTTGGTTAATTGGTTTTGCCAATAAAAAAAAAATTTGCTACCCATTTCATGATATTAGATGGAGTACAAAATACGCCCTTAAGGACTTAGTGTTTAATCTAAATAAATCTAGAATAAATTTCAAATTTACGGAAAAATTAAGAGATATTGACATCCTAAAGGATTATTGCGATTATGAATGNAGGTTTTAATAAACCTTTGAGACGTTTTTTAATATTAACCTTTTAAGGGAGGAAAATATATGAATGGACAACTAGATCCGTCAGATTTGGTAGGAATGAGCTTTTGGATCATTTCTGCTGCTATGGTAGCGGCAACCTTTTTCTTTTGGGTAGAAAGAGATAGGGCTGCAGGAAAATGGAAAACCTCTTTAACTGTTGCTGCAATGGTTACTGGTATTGCTGCAATACATTATTTTTACATGAGAGGCGTTTGGATTTCATCCGGTGAAACACCTATAGTTTTTAGATATGTTGACTGGTTGTTAACAGTACCATTACAAATTATAGAGTTTTACTTAATTTTAGCTGCGATAGCAGTGGTACAGTCATCTCTATTCTGGAGGCTTCTAATTGCTTCTGTAATAATGTTAGTGGCTGGTTATTTAGGTGAAATAGGCGCTGTGAACGTCTGGGCAGGCTTTGTTGTTGGAATGCTCGGATGGCTATACATTATCTATGAAATATTTGCTGGCGAAGCTAGCCAAATTAATGCAAGTAAAGGTTCAGCAGCAAGTCAAAGAGCTTTCAACGCACTGAGACTGATTGTTACAATTGGATGGGCTATCTATCCATTGGGATATGTTATAGGCTATACTGGTGGTGGAAGTGCAGAAGGCTTAAATATTATCTATAACTTAGCTGATTTTGTTAACAAAATAGCTTTTGGTGTAGTCATATGGGCTGCTGCAACTTCAGACTCAGCAAAAGCCAAGTAAATATTAGTTTTAACTACTAATAAATTAGAAAACATGTCTTACAAAGTTTTGTAAGACATGTTTTTTTTTGAAAAAAATGAAGAAAGCTATAGTAATTGGAGCAGGTTTTGGTGGTATAGCTGCCTCTATCCGTCTAAGAAAAAAAGGGTATGAAGTCTATTTAATAGATAGATGTAATAATTTGGGAGGACGAGCTCAGGTCTACAATAGGAATGGGTTTAAACATGACGCTGGACCGACACTTATTACTGCACCATTTCTATTAGAGGAATTGTTTAGTATTCATAATAAGGATATTAACGAATATATTGAGCTTAGAAGCATAGATCCTTGGTATAGATTTGTGTTTAATGATGGTTCAGTGTTTGATTATTCAAAATCTTTAGAAACAACTGTAAAAAATATAGAAAAAATAGATAAATTAGATGCAATAAATTATCGGAAGTTATTAAAAGCGTCAAAAGATATTTATGATATTGCATTTACAAAACTTGCTGACAGGCCTTTTAATAGTTTATATTTTATGCTTAAACAATTGCCATCTCTTTTGAAATTTAGAGCAGACCTTACAGTATATGAGTTTGTTAGCAGATACCTAAGAAGTGAGAAACTAAGAAGAGCCTTTTCAATTCAACCTCTTCTTGTAGGAGGTAATCCTTTTTCCACTACTAGCATTTATTCTCTTATACATTTCTTAGAAAGAAAGCATGGAGTATTTTTTTCAATGGGAGGAACTGGCTCCTTAGTCAATGCTTTAGGAAAACTAATGGAACAAATTGGAGTCAAAGTTAATTTAGATAAAACAATTGAAAAAATAAATATAGAAAAAAATCAAATAACTTCTATCGTTGATCAATATGGTAAAACATATAAAGCAGATTATTATGTTTCTAATATGGATCCTATGTATTTATACAATAACTTAATAAATAGAAAAAAAAATCTTCCTTTAAAATTAAAAACTAAGCTTGCCAGACATTCTATGGGTCTATTTGTACTTTTTTTTGGAACCAAAAAAGAATACAAAACAGTAAAACACCATACTATATTGTTTGGAAAAGAATATAAAAAACTTTTAGAAAAAATCTTTTACAGCAGAACCCTTCCTAGTGATATGTCGATTTACATACATAGACCAACAGCTACAGACAAGTCTTTTGCTCCTAAAGGTTGTGATAGCTTTTATGCGCTTGTACCTGTACCTAATTTAAGCTCTGGAATTAATTGGCAAGCAGAGGGAGTGTACTTTAAAAACCTTGTAATAAAGACTCTAGAAGAGAATCTCTTAAAGGATTTAAACCAAAATATTGTGGACGACTTTTTTATGACACCTTTAGATTTTAAAAGAAATTACTTATCTTATCTGGGAACTGGTTTTTCAATAGCTCCTTACTTCACTCAATCAGCCTGGTTTAGATTTCATAATAAATCAGAAATATTGAAAAATTTATTTTTAGTTGGTGCAGGAACACATCCTGGAGCAGGATTACCAGGTGTTATTTCGTCAGCTAAGGTTATAGAGAGGTTATTATAAATAAAAAATATTTAGAGAATACTTTTTCATTAAAAAAAAATGCTAAGTCTTTTTTCTTTGCCAGTTTATTTCTAAGCAAAAAAAACTATAAAAAATGTGCTAACCTATACAATTTTTGCAGATATGTTGACGATTTAGTTGACAAAAAATTAGAGAATTATGTCTCAAAATTAAATTCCATAGAAAAAAATTTAAAAAAAAACAATAAAGTTTTAAATTTTAATGTATCTTCAATAAATTTATTGATAGAAAATAAAAGTATTAGAATAGAAAACTTGTTAGAACTAATATTAGGAATTAGAAAAGATATGAATATAAAGATAATCAAAACAAAGAAGGAATTGCTAAATTACTGCTATTTAGTAGCAGGTACTGTTGGAGTCATGCTATGTGATTTATTTGAGATTAAAAGCAAAAAATCTTATAAATTTGCGGTAGATTTAGGAATAGCAATGCAACTAACAAATATTGCAAGAGATATCTTAGAGGACTCAAGGTTGGATAGAGTATATATACCGAAAGAATGGATTAACATTAGCTGCTATAAAATTCAAAAACCTAGCAACGAAAGTAGAGCTAAAATAAAGTACGCTACTAAAAAACTTTTAGAACTATCTGAAAAGTATTATAGAAGTTGTTTAAAGGGTTTTGGATATCTTCCGGCTAGGACTAGATTTGCTATACTACTAGCATTAATAACTTACAGAGAAATAGGTATAAAAATAGTTAAGCATAATTATTCTAATACCTACAAAAGAGAAAGCATAAGTGCTATTGGAAAATTAAAATGCTTTATGAAATGTATTATTATTTTTATATTTAATAAAAATATACATAAAAAGAATTTGGTACATAACAGTAAGCTTCATAAGGACTTAGATAATAAATATGCTTTCTAAATTTAAGATAAATGAAAAAATCTGAGTATGATTTTATTATTCTAGGTGGAGGTTGCGCATCTCTATCCCTAGTTTTTAATTTAATAAATAATAAAATAGAAGACTTGTCTTTTTTAATTATTGAGAAAAGAGAATTTTATACAGATGACAGAAGTTGGTGTTTCTGGGAGAGAAATTGCAATAATTATGATCATTTGATAGAAAAATCTTGGGAAAAGTGGAAATTTAGTAGAAATAATAATACATCTTATCATGAAGTACACAACTACAGTTATCACTATATAAGAAGTATGAATTTTTATAGAAAAGCGCTTAAGTTAATAAAAAAATCTAAAAATATTAATATTAATTTGGGAGAGACCGTATTAGAAACAACTATAAAGAAGCATAAAGTATATGTTAAAACAGACAAGACTTCTTATTTTGGAAAAGAAGTTTTAGATACTAGACCTAATAAAGATGCTTTCTCAAACAAAGGTACATTATTTCAATCTTTTCTTGGTTATGAACTAAAACTTAACAATAATAATTTTGAAGTAGCTAGTATTATGGATGACATGAGAATAAATAAAAAAAACTTTATTTTTGACTATATTCTTCCTTTGTCAAAAAATTTAATACTCTTTGAAACTACCTTCTTTTCTAAAAGGTTAAAATCTAAAGACTTTATAAAAAAAGAATTAATGAGAAAACTGAAAAAATATGACTTAGACAATAATAAAATTGTTAGAGAAGAATACGGAGTTATACCTATGGGATTTATTAAAAAAAGAAATAAGCATAAAAATTATTTTTATGGTGGCCAAATTGGTGGAGCTATAAGAGCATCATCTGGTTATGGTTTTCTTAGAATTCAAGATTGGGCTTTTAAATGTGCTATTAATTTAAAAAAGAATAAAAGTTTTTTATCTCACACGAAAGAAAAAAGAATTATAAAATACATGGATAAATTATTTTTAAATCTTTTAATTGATGATATGTCAATCAGCCCAAAATTATTTTTTAATTTTATAAAAAATATCTCTCCTAAATTGTTTATTAAATTTATGAATGGTAATACTAATTACTTAGAATGTATTAGAGTAATTCTCTCAATGCCTAAAAGAGTTTTTATAAAATATTTGCTTAAATAAAATGAAAAAAGATTTTGAGAAAAATATATCGCTTATGTACGGAACAATCTCATTGATTTTAGTTTTTTTTTCATATTTTTTTGATTTGATAAATGAAAAAATTTTTACTTATTCTCTTTTAGTTTTTCTAGTAGTATTATTTGGTTTTCCTCATGGAGCACTAGATAGCTTAGTTGCTAAGAGAAACAAGATCTTTAATAGTTTTTTAGGTTTTATTTTTTTTAATTTGGCTTATTTAACTACTGCTATTACAATATTTTTCATCTGGAATAATTTTCCCCTCTCTTCACTAATTATTTTTTTAATTATATCAGCTTGGCATTTTTCTGAGGATTGGAACAAAAAATTAGATCTTTTCAAACGTCTAGTTTTAGGCATGACTATAGTCAATCTTCCTACATTCTTTTATTCTTCTGAGATATATTTGATTTATAACATGTTAGTAAAAAATAATGATGCAGGAGTAACAAATTTACTAAATTTTCAAGAGCATCTAATGTATTTGCTTTTTACTTTACTTTTTTTTGTTTTTATTAGCAATCTCAAATCTAAAATATTATTAATTCAAATTATTATTATATTTTTCAGTAGTATTCTACTTCATCCAATTTACTATTTTATTTCTTATTTTTGCTTTTTTCATAGTATAAAGAATTTTCGAGAGACGCTTGTTGAATTGGAAGAAAAAAAGAATAAGACAATATTATTCTTAATTATAAATACCCTTTTAACAATAATTTTTGGTTTTGTTTTATTTTTTTATTTTATGGANGGCCNTTTAATAAAGAAGCTAACTGGTATTACATTTATAGGGCTAGCTTCGCTGACTGTTCCTCATATGCTATTAAGGTTACTAATTAATAATAAAAAAATATTACCTTTCCAAAAGTCTTGGCATTAATTCTACGAGATTGCAAGGTCTGTTTCTATTATCTAGCTGGTATAATAAAATATTCTCCCAAGCATCTTTACAAGCTCCTGGTGAACCCGGTAAAGAAAAAATAAACTTTCCTCTCGCTATACATGCATTTGCTCTAGATTGTATTGTTGAAGACCCAATTTTTCCATAACTGATTTGTCTAAAAACTTCGCCGAATCCAGGAATATATTTATCCTGTATTTTATCCATCGCCTCCGGTGTTACGTCTCTTCCNGTAATTCCGGTTCCTCCCGTTGTTATTATTGCATCAATGTCTTCCTTTTTAATCCAAGCATTAAAGACATTTAATATTAAATCAACATCGTCCTTTACAATTTTTCTTTCTTTGCATATGTGTCCAGCAGTGGTAATGCTTTTTTGCAAATATTTACCAGACTTATCGTCTTCTAAGACCCTCGTATCTGATATTGTTAAAATTGAAATATTAACTGGTATAAATTCTCTATTGTAATCTAAGTTTTGCATCTCTTGAGTATATATAATCCAATTTTTTATATTTAGGCCAGACATCGCTTGCTAAACTTNTTCTACTTGGTTTTTCCTGTCCAAGCTTATCTCTGTAAATCCAAAGATCAGTTAATATGTTTTTAACAAACCATCTGGTCTCCTTAATAGGTATACTCTCAATAAACGCCAATGGATCATCCTCTTTAGTATAAATATCCCATCCTTTAAGCCTCTTAATCCCAGCATTATAGGCAATTAAGACATCAAGTATTGACCTATTAGTATTATTCTCTTTTAATAACTTGTTGAGAAATTTCTGCCCTACATCTAAGTTCAATTTTAAAGAATATAATTTATGTATATGTCCGTATCTCAGTCTATGATCATTGTGAATTTTGCTAGCAGTGCGTGGCATTAATTGCATTAGACCTCTGGCACCCTTTGCACTCTTAGCTTTTATATTAAAAGCTGACTCTCTTCTAATAAGTGCCATAATCAAAGCTTTATCAACTATATATTCTGAAAAATATGGTTCCCATATTGGAGTCGGGTATAAACCTCTGATAAATATGGATTCGTCTTTTTCACGAAACTTTTCTCCTAGTCTCATTTGAACAGCTGCTAAATTCAGTGTTTCGCTAATAAAATAAAGGACCTCATTATTTTTTCCCTTTAATTGGCCGTATAAGTTTCTTAATTCTAAATCTCCTTTGTCATATAAGTTGAGTTGTGAGAGTCCAACAACTCTTAAAAAACTATCATATTTAGTTATATTTTTGATCTTTTCTGTTGTTATAGAGAATTTTTTATCCCATACAAAGGGTTCTTCAAGATTTAACTTTTCTAAGGAAAGTTGTCCATAAAGTGTTCTCGGATATAATGAAGCTTTCCTTAAGTACTCATCTGCAATTTTATTATTTTTATCTACTTTAGCATACCAATATAGACACCCCGATACGTGCCAATCTTCGTATCTAGTTTTATTAATATTTTTTATTTCATTACAACTATTAAAATACGCTATTGCTCGCTTGTGGTCTCCAACTCTAAAAGCGTTAATTCCTGCAGTAAAAAGAAAGTCTCTATCTTTTATATCTAAGTTTTTATAAAAAAATTCGTAAATTCTGTTTGACTCAAAAATGTTACCCGATAAAAAAACTTTTTTTATATTATTATTAATTTGCGCTATTTTATAGTCTTTTAAATGAAAAGTATTATTGTTATATTTTAAAATTCTATCGTAGAATTTATTTTTAAATAAATGTTCAATATCTTTTTTTGTTTTTTTTCTTAGGGTGGCTTTCAATTTGTTTTCTTTATTATGTCTTACCACTTCTCCATATCCTCTTAGATATTGGCCATAATTAGGTTTACTAGTATTTACTATTTGTTTTTTTTCTTTTGCCCTTTTTAACATAAGTTTGTGGGCCCTTTTTCTCATAACTACTGGATAATCATCATAGGTGTTTAACCAAGTATATAATTCTTCATAACTAGCTCTATACTTATTGGGATGCATTAGCATGTCATAATGAAAGTAACCAACCAGTATTTTATTGTTTAATTTCTTGACTTTTTCTTTATATTTATCCCAATCTGCTATTTTTTGGTATTTAATGATTTGTTTATACGTCTTTATATCATTGTTATCTAAAACTTTGGGAAAACTTGATAATGCTTCTTCTTCAACCTGTTTATGTTTGGTTGTTGCCTGTGAAAATGACAGGGTAAAAAAAAGCAGAGATGTAATTGCTAAAAAACCTTTAAAATACATAAAGAATATATACTATATACTATATGTGGTGGCAACATAAACTTTTAACCATACATTTATGTACTATTGTCTATTTCTAGTCTAATTTCTTTTAAATCCTCCCAAGCCTCTCGTTTTCTAGCTGGTTGTCTTAGCAAGAATGCTGGATGAAAGATTGGCATAATCTTAACATTATGATTAGACGTACCTAAATTTTTATGGTGCCACTTTCCTCTTAATTTGGTAATCCCCTCGCTACTATTATTTAATATTGTCTTAGCGGATATTGCTCCTGCTAAAATTAAAATTTTTGGTTTAATAATTTCTATATGTCTTGTAACAAATGGTAGACAGGACTTAATTTCCTCTTCCGTTGGGTTTCTGTTTCCTGGAGGACGCCAGAAAACAATATTAGATAAATATGTATTGGTTCTGTCTTGATTTATAGCGGCTAACATCTTGTCTAACAGCTTACCTGCAGAACCTACGAAGGGCTTTCCTAATTTATCTTCTTCTTCGCCTGGAGCCTCTCCCAAAAGCATAACTCTAGCCTTTGGATTCCCATCTGCAAAAACTAAATTCGTAGCGGTTCTCTTTAAAGAGCACCCATTGAATAATTCTATTTCTTTTCTCAAACTATCAAGTGAATTAGCTTCAACAGTATTTTCTAGATCATATTTTTTTTCCTTCGATACTTCATAAACTAAATCTTTCTCTATCAGTTCAGGGTCGCTATCTTCACGGAAGTTAATTGATTTTTTTTCAATTCTATTCAGGCTAAATCTTACGCCATTATCTAAATACCAGCGTAGAAAATATTTTCTTAGTAAAGTTGTGTAATTCAAACTAAAAAGCTGAATATGGGATTGGTTTGCCTCTATTGTCTTTAATTATCTTTCCGTCTTCTGATTGAGCTGCAATATATTTTCCTTCTCCTATCCAAGTACCTATATAAAGAACAGGTTTAATAGGTTTCCCATTATGCGTTTTATCCTGTTGCTTCTCCCCTCTAGCATTAGGATTATTTTTATTTAATGCCATTTTGCCTCGCAATTTTTTAATTTAAAGTATANTATATGTTATGAAATTTTATATCATTTTTAAAAAAAATGCAAAAAAACTATTAGCTTTACTATGTTTGTTTAGTTTGTCTTTTTGTCTTTATGGAAACGACAAAAAAGGCTTTAGCAAATCTTATTACGGATCAATCTTGTCTGGACAAATAGCCAACTATAGCAATCAATCAGATATTGCTTCTGAATACCTTGATTTTGCTAATAAATTTAATCCAAAAAATAAGAAAGTTTATAACCTAAGTTTAATGTCATTAATATTAAGCGGTAAGGTTGATGACGCAATTGATAAGGTAAAACTTTATCAAAATTATGAGGAAAAAAACAAATATGAAACACAAATAACAGACTTGCTTTTGCTTATAAATCTAATTAAAGATTCGAAAAACAAGGAAGCTCTGGAATTTATAGACAATAAAAAAGATATATTAATAACTGATAAAATAAAACCTTTATTAAAAGCCTGGCTGTCAGATAGTTTTAAAGTCGCAAAAAGATATCTAGATGAGTATGAATATAAGACTGAGGGATTGTCTTTGAGTAATATATATTTTCATCATTTAGCATTAATATCTTCACATTTTGGCTTTGATGAAGAAGCTTACAAGGCATATAACGAGGGATTAAAAAACTTTACATTAGAAAAAACTAGAACATTATATTTTTATTCACGTTTTCTTAGCAAGCATCCACAGTATAAAGACAAAGATAATATTTTAGAAAAATTTCATAAATCGAATCCTGATCATAGTTTTGCAATTTTTAAAAACAATAAGAATAAAAACAATATAGATATTGATAATTTTAAATCTGGAATAGCTGAATTACTTTATAATATGGCTGAAACACTATACGGCCAAGGAATGAACGACACATCTATAGCATTTGCTCAAATATCCTTATATCTAAATGAAAATAATCCTATAGCACATTTTATTCTAGCAGAAAATTATCAATTAATGGGCCAAAAGAAAAAGGCAATTAATACGCTTAAAAAAATTAGTTTGAATAGCTATTTGGGATGGAATTCTTATTTAAAAATTGCTGACCTGTATGTGGATTTGGAAAATTATGAATTGGCTAAGGATTATCTACTTAGGCTCAAAGATCAGAAAAGTACAGGGTTAGATGTTTATTATAAGTTAGGAGAACTTTATCATGCACAAAAAAAATATAAAAAAGCAATATATTTTTTTTCCAGATGCATTGAACTTATTAAAAATCCTAAGAGAAATCATTGGTATATATATTATTCAAGAGGTATGTCATATGAAAGATCAAATAAGTGGAATGAAGCAGAAAAAGATTTTCTTTTTTCTCTAGAGCTATTTCCTAATCAACCTTTAGTTTTGAATTATTTAGGATACTCTTGGATTGATTATGGGAAAAATCTCATAGAAGCAAAAAAACTTATTAGAAAAGCTGTGCAATTAAGACCTAAGGATGGCTACTTTATAGATAGTCTAGGTTGGGCATTTTACAGAATGGGAGATTATACTAATGCTGTAAAAGAATTAGAAAGAGCAGTTGAAATTGTACCTAATGATCCCATCATAAACGATCATCTCGGTGATGCATTATGGAGAGCAGGCTATGAAAATGAAGCAATATTTCAATGGAAAAGAGCTCTTATTTATAAACCAGAAAATGATTTGAAAGAAGCAATAATGTATAAATTAAGAAAAGGGCTTTAGCATACCTATTGATTGTAAGAATTACTGCGAAAAAGCATACGCAAAATTAAATCTTACTTTTAGGGTAATTCAAAAATTATCAGATAATTATCACTCTATTGAAACCATAATGGTTTTTTTTCCTGATATATATGATACTCTATCTATAAAGATTAGTGATAAAACTAATATCACTATTAAAGGGGCATTCGCAAAGGAACTTATAAGCCGAGGCGGAGACAAACTTATTTCGAAGACAATAAAAGAATTTGCTAATTTTTTCTCTAAAAATATAAAAATTGATGTAGTATTAAAAAAAGAGATACCTCTCGGCTCAGGCTTAGGTGGAGGGTCAGCTGATGCTTCTGCAGTAGCTAGAGCTATATGTAAGATATTTAAAATTAAGTATAAAAAAAAAGAGCTATTAACAATTCTTAAAAGAATAGGAGCGGATTGTCCTGCTTGTTTCTTTTCTACTAATTTATTAGCAGAAGGAATTGGTGAAAAAATAACTTTTTTAAAGAAAATTAATTATAACCCTTGGACTTTGATAATTACTCCTCCTATAAATATTTCAACTAAGAAAATATTTGATAGCTTTCAAGGACCTTTTTCAAAAAAAAATAAATTAACATATTCTGTTTCTAATTTACTTTATGATATGAATAACTTTAAAAATCCCTTAGAAGAAGTAGTAAAAAAGGAATTTCATTCACTTAATAAATTATTTAAATCATTACCAAAAATAAATAATATAACACCACCTAGAATGTCAGGAACTGGCTCAAGCATTTTTATTTTATTTAATACTCAAAAAGAAGCAGAGATATATATTTCAAATATTGAAAGAATAACTACTGATTGTTGGAAAAAAATTTCTCAATTAAGATTATAATTTATAGATCTTCTTAAAATACTTAATCTAATAGTATTTTCTAACAAACTGTGAATGGTCATAGGTCCGACGCCTCCAGGTACAGGTGTAATAGCACTAACTTTAGAGAGCACATCATGATAGTCCACATCACCTGCTAATTTACTATGCCCTTCTTCACTTTTTACTGAGTTTATACCTACATCTAATACAATGGCTCCTGGCTTTACCCATTCTTTCTTTATCAAATGAGGAACACCTACCGCAGCAATAAGTATATCTTTATTTGAGCATAAATCTTTAATATTTTTGCTTTTAGAATGACAAAGGGTTACTGTAGCATTTTTATTAGTTAATAAATAAGAAAGTGGTCTACCTACAATACTTGATCTACCAACTATAATAATATTCTTTCCTTCCATTTTAGTTACTGAGTTTAATAGCTTAAAGCAACCCAAGGGTGTACATGGTATTACCTTTGGTCTACCTAAAGCCAAAAGTCCTATGTTTTCTGGATGAAATCCATCCACATCTTTGTTCGGATTAATGCACTCTATTATTTTATCAGGATCAATTTGAGTTGGGAGAGGTAATTGAACTAATATCCCATCAATGTTCTCATTTTCATTACATTCTTTAATTGTAGTTATTAATTCATTTTCCTTAACATCTATTGGTATTCTTATAACTTTTGACTTTATACCTATTTCTTTTGCTTTTGCTTCTTTATTTCTAACGTATATTTCACTTGCTTTGTTATTTCCTACTAGAATTACCGCCAAACATGGTATCAAACTAAACTTTTCCTTAAGGTCAAATAAGTAGTTTTTTAATATTGCATTTAAATTGTTTGCAGTTTTTTTTCCATCAATTATATTCATTAAAAAATCCTTTCGTTACTCTTGCTCAAATTAAAAATAAATGCAATATTATAATAAAATTGGGGGATAGTTTAATTGGTAGAACAGCGGGTTTTGATCCCGTCAGTCCAGGTTCGAGTCCCGGTCCCCCAGCCACCTAACAATCCGGGGTAAACATTGATTAGAGTATTTTCTTATAAAGTAAAAGTGTTATTTATTGCGATTACATTATCTAAAAATTTGTATGCTCAAATGAATTATGAAACCTTGTTTTACCAGTCTCTCTCAAAATGGAAAATAAATTATAAGTCTTTAGAAGGGCATAAAGCAGGAGCTGCTTGTATAAATAAGGAAATAACTAATGTAAACAAGATAGAGGCACTTGGTTTTAGTTTTCAATCTTATGATATAAATTACGCTAAAGAAGTTGCAATGACGGGATGTAAACAAATGAAAAAAAAAAAAATCTTAAAAGACTGTAAATGCGAAATTATTATAGTGAATGATAAAGCTATAAAGGAGATTAAATGAAATATTTAAAAGTTAATGACTTATGTCAAAAGTTAATTGATTTACATAAAAAGTACAATTTAACAGATTTAGAAGTGAAAGTTACAAAAAATGAAAGTAAATCTATTAAGACTAGAAATGTTAAATTAGAAAATATAGAAAAGTCTTCTTCTTTAAATTTCGTGCTTAATGTTTATAAAGGAAAAAAGAGAGCTAGCATAAAAAATAATAATTTTGAACAAATTAATGAAATTGAATTACTAGAAAGAGCGAGTAGTATGGTCAATTCTCTGCCTGAAGAAACTCATTCTAGCCTTCCTGATGCAACACATTATCCTAATAATATAAAAAATTTAGACATATTTGATAATGAGTTATTTTCTGAAAGAAAACTAAAAGAGATGGCAATGGAGGCTGAAGAGGCAATGTTGGAAACAAAAAATATTACCAATACTGAAGGGGCTACTGCTAGTATTGTAAAAAAAAGCACAAAGATATTTTCGTCAAGAGGTTTTTCTGCCAGCTATAAAAAATCTTTAAATAGTATATCTGCTATAGCAATTGCTGGAAAAGATATGAATATGCAGAGAGATTATGAATTTGCTACTTCTACTCATATGAATGATCTTCCTGTTATGTCTACAATTGGAAAAAAAGCAGCAAACAGAGCTACTTCAAGATTGATGTCTAAGAAGATTAAAAGTTGTACTCTAGATGTGGTCTTTGAGCCT
Organism: Rickettsiales bacterium; assembly: GCA_002720125.1. GTDB lineage: Bacteria > Pseudomonadota > Alphaproteobacteria > TMED109 > TMED109. The sequence goes on from PBGQ01000021.1 coordinate 39,834, forward strand.
CGTGTCGCTAAAAGTATACTTTCTTCATTTTCATCTTGTATTAATGGAAATTCAATAGCTAGAGGGACGTCTTTTTTAATTGGAAAAAAAAATAAATCAATTTTTAGAAAAGGTATTAATATAACCAACAATCCTCTAAAAGACCGTTGTATAGGTTCCGTACCTTATGACTATAATGGCGTAAAAAACTCAAATATATATTTGGTAAAAGATGGTGTTTTGGATAATTATTTCCTTAATACTAGATCTGCAAGACAATTAAATATGAAACCTAATGGCAACTCATCACCTTACAATCTAATATTAGAAAATGGTAAAAGTTCAGCTGAAGAATTAATTAAAAGCATAGATAGGGGATTTTATGTGACAGAAATGTTAGGTATGAGCTTCAATCAAGTAACCGGAGATTATAGCAGAGGAGCAACTGGATTCATGATAGAAAATGGTATTATAACCTACCCTGTAAGTGAAGTAACCATTGCAGATAATATGAAAAATATGCTAATGAAATTATTACCTGCAAATGATCTTGTAATAAATGAAAATATTAATACTCCAACCATATTGATAGAGAAAATGAGCCTTGCTGGCATCTAAAAATGGTATTTTTTGCATATAATTTTTTACTGTTATCCTTTCTTCCCTGTACTATCTTGTATTTTTTTTTAAGGTTAGTATTTGGCAAAGAGGATAAAAAAAGATTTTTAGAAAAATTTGGTTTTTATAATATAAAAAGAAAGAAAAATGTTAATTTGATTTGGTTTCACGCCTGCAGTGTAGGAGAGGCAAAATCTATATTTTCCTTAATTGATATTTTTTTACAAAATAATTATCAAATACTAATCACCTCTAGTACAAAAATGTCTTCTGTTTATATAAAAGAAAATTTTCAAGAAAAAGTAATTCATCAATTCCTTCCTATTGACTATAAATTTGCAGTTTTAAGGTTTTTACAACACTGGAAACCCAATATAGGTGTTTTTGTTGAATCCGAAATATGGCCTAACTTGATTCTGTCCTCAAAAAAATTAAATATACCGTTATGTCTTATACAAGCAACTTTTTCAAATAGGACAATTAAAAGATGGCATTTCTTTAGAAAATTTTTTCAATTTTTAATGAGTAACTTTAAATTCATAGTTGCACAATCTATCGATGATAGAAATAGAATTTGTGACTTTGTTGATATAAATATTGCTGAAGTTTGTAATATGAAGCTTTCTTCCCAAAAACTTAGTGTTGACTTTAAGGAGGTCGCGAAGATAAAAAAAATATTAAAAAATAATAAAATAATAGCAGCATTGAGCACACATTCTGGTGAAGAAAAAATGATAATCAATACTTTTATTAAGGTAAAAAAAAAGTTAAAGGATACTGTCCTCTTTATACAACCCAGACACCCAAGTAGAAAAAAAGAAATAATTCAAGTTATGAAAGCAAGAAAAGTTAGTTTTAAAGTAAGGTCAGATTTAGAATATCCAAAACATAATACGGACATCTATTTATACGATACATTTGGAGAAAGCGGAAACCTGATAAGTCTATCTGAATTAATAATACTAGGCGGGACTTTAGTACCTATAGGCGGGCATAACTTAATAGAGCCAGCCCAGTTTGGAAAATGTATCATATGTGGTAAATACTATGATAAAATAAAGGATCTAGTAAGCTTATTTAGAAAAGAGAAAGCCATAATAACCACTAATTCCATAGAGCTTGACCAACTAATAATTAATTTGCTAAAAAATGATATCATTTTAAGAAAAACTGGGAAAAATGCTAAAAGCTTAACAAATAAGTTTAGTAAGCCAGAAAAACATTTATATAATAAAATTCGATATTTAAATGAAAACAATGAAAACACCAGCATTTTGGTTTAAAAAAAATAGCATATTCAAATATTTGCTTTTTCCCTTAACCTATTTATGGAGAATTGGTTTTTCATACAAAAAACTTATAACAGAGCAAAAATCTTTCCCCATACCTATAATATGTATAGGTAATGTTATAATGGGTGGTGCTGGAAAAACACCACTAACAATCGAAATATCAAGAAACTTAAAAGATATTGGAAAAAATGTTCACATTGTTTATAAAACTTTTGATACCAAAATCAATAAAGATGTATTAGAGGTTAGCAAAAAATCTAATCCTGAGGAAGTAGGAGACGAACCAATAATTGCTTCATCTGTAGCAAGAACCTGGATATCTAATGATAGAAGAATAGGGATAGAAAAAGCAATCAAAAACAAAGCTGATATAATACTTTTAGATGATGGATTGCAAGATTATAGCATAAAAAAAAATATTTCATTGCTTGTTGTAAATGAGAAGCAAGCTTTTGGAAATAATTGTTTATTTCCTTCAGGTCCACTGAGAGAAAATGTTAGAAATGGCATAGCTAAGTGTGATTGTATATTTTACTATGGAAAAGATGATACATTTGGTGAGTTAGTACCAAATTGTAAAAAACCAATTTTTTTTGTTAGCTACATAAAGCCTAAAAAAATTATTAAGAAACTTTTAAATAAAGATTTAACTGCCTTTGCTGGTATAGCTCATCCTAATAATTTTTTTGATATATTAGAAAGATATAATTTAAAAGTAGTTAAAAAATATTACTTTGGTGATCACAAGAAATATACTAAAAGAGAAATTAATAATTTAATAAAAAATTCTGATTCTATTAATTCTCGATTAATAACAACAGAAAAAGACTATGTAAAATTGCCAAGTATGTACAAAAAAAAAATAGACTATTTACCATTAAACATTAAGTATGATATTAAAAATTTCATTCATATTCTTAAAAGTAAGATAGATGGTTTTTAGAAATATAATTCAATATATTCCTTATATATTTTTGTTAAGCTTACTTTCACTATTCAAGGTTATAGGAAGGAAATACTCTTCTAATATATCATCTTATTTTTTCACTTTAATAGGGCCTTATACAAAACATCATAAAAGAGCAAAAAGAAATATTAAAATTGTTTGGCCAAGAATAGAAAGACATGAAGGCAACAAAATCTTATTTAATATGTGGTCTAACATAGGAAGAAATTTTGGAGAATTTGTTTTTCTTAATAGAGAAGTTCCTCAAAATAATAAGTATGTAAAAATATATGGAATAAAAATATTAAAAAAGATTTTTCTTGTAAATAAGAGAAAAAAAAAAGGTATAATATTCTTTTCAGCACACTATGGGAACTGGGAGTTGGCCCCAAAGGTTTTAAGCAGTTTGGGATTAGATATTCTCACAATCTATAGAAAATCAAATAATAAATATATAAATAATTTAGTTCAGTCGATGAGAGAGAAGTATGCTAGTTATACTCCTAAAGGAGATGTTGGAGCTAAAAAATCATTTCTTTGGCTTCGTAGAGGAAAATCTCTTGCATTAGCTATGGATCAAAAACTTAATGAAGGAAAAATTGTTAAATTTTTAGGAAAAGAAGCTTATACAGCTTCAGCTATTGCTGAATTAGCTATCAGAATGAACCTAGATATTGTTCCAATAAAAACTCTGAGGAAAGAACTTTATAACGAAGTTTCTTTCTATAGCAAACTTAAAAAACCATCTAATCATTTAACTCACGAACAAAAAGTCTTTTTTATATTGGAAGAGGTAAACTCTTTATTAAGCAAGTGGATCAAAGAAGATCCGAGTCAGTGGCTATGGATACATAGGCGTTGGTCGAAAGATCTATACGATTAAAAGTTAATTAGAGATACCTCCAAGTCCAAGGACTATTTCCGGATCAATTCGTACTCCCCTCAGTTCCATTCTCCAATCAAGATGTGGACCTGTAGACCTACCAGTAGAACCCATATAAGCAACCTCGTCACCCTTTTTAACTATATCCCCAACACTAACTAATATTTTTGACAAATGCAAAAGCGAAGATGTGAGTCCCATACCATGAGAAATTATTATTGTTCCTCCAGAAAAATATAAATCTTTCTCTGACAAAACTACAACTCCGTCGCTAGGAGATAGAATTACTGTACCTTCTTTATTAGCTATATCTATTCCATAATGTGGCCTCTTAGTTTCTCCATTCAATATTCTCTGACTTCCATAAACACCTGTAATTATACCTTGTACTGGCATTTCAAAGCCTCTTTTATAGTATGGAAAATCAAAAAAAATTTTTTTTGCTTCTTTTACGAGAATTGACTCATTCTTTATCCTTTTATAGTAATTTTCTGGCGGTGTAACTTTCTTCTTTTCAATATTGTTTATTCTTTGTATCTTATAATTTCTTTTTTTTATGGTTATTAATTTTTTATCAACTTTACCATTATCGTATATCAATTTTATTGTAG